>NZ_JBEXGU010000011.1:0-83932 GCF_040607515.1 Streptosporangium sp. NPDC005286
CGCGGGACCTCGTCCCGCGCGGTCCGGCGGCGCGATCGTCTCCGCCGGGATCGAAGCCCGGATGACGGCCCGGGGCGGCATCCCCGGGGCGGGCCGGTCGGGCTCGGCGCGCACCTTCGAATCCCGGTCGGCGGTACCGGGTAGCGCCCTCACACCTCGCGAGCACCTCTTCACCGTCCCGCACGGCTCCGCGCCGACGCGCGTGGGCGCGAGCACGGCAGGCGGACGATTCCTGGGCGGACGGGTCGAATCCCCATGGGCCGCAAACCGCGGGGTCCGTGCTCACGCTCCCCCGTGTAATTTCGGACGGCTTTCTGCATAGCGCAGAAACTCCCTTTTAAGCATGTCCAATATCGCCTGACGTCCGTCGTCGGCACCCGATACTTCGCTAATGCCGCAAAGGTGCTCTTGCGGGCTTCCCATTTCAGAGTTTTCCGCGAGGTGCCGTCAAGGCGCCAGACGGCGTGGCCGTCGAAGAGCGCCAGGAAGAGATCGATTTTCCCGGGGAAAAACGGGTGGCTCGCTTCCACCGAGGATGCGACCCCGCGGGTGCGCGCCGCCGCGGCGGTTCCGGCGAAACCTTGTTCTGCCAGGACTTCTGTTGTCGCAGCCAGGGGGGCACCTGCAGGCTCGTGCGGGGGCACGGTCGTGACTTAACCCCAAAGGCACTGACATATCATGAGTACTTCACGTAGCACCTAGTATGTCAATAGTGGGCGCGCGCTATGAAGAGTAGAACTTGACGACCTTTGAACAAGGCGTTTACCGTTCCTGGCGGACGGTATTCATTTCCGGCGTCTCGCGCCCGGTTTCCAGAGTGGGGGGAGTGACTCTTGATGGCATATCCAGAAGTGGATTCTCGCCATGGCGACAGCCCCCTGGGCATGAGTGATATCGGTCTCAGCGACGACGACCTCGTGCTGCTGGCTGAACTCGCCAAGGGCGTCACCGTCGACAGGGTGGGCCGCCGCCTCGATATCAGCGGCCGGACCGTCAGGCGCAGGCTCAGAGGCATCTGCGACCGCATCGGTGTCGCCACGGCGATCGAGGCCGTGGCCTGGGCGGCCCGCCGCCGCCTGATCTAGACCCTGCCCCTTGGCTGCCCTGCCCACCGCGGTCAGACGGCGCCTCACCGCGTTGCCGTCGTCACCGCACCTGCGGGCACCGTCCGAGGGGCGCAAGTCTGCGGGGTGCCCGTCTGACCGGCCCTCGGCACGGCAGGATTCGCCGCCCGGCCCAGGGCCGGGCGGCTCGCGATCCGTGACCGGCCCGGCTCAGCCGCTCAGTCGGAGATCCGCACCCCGCCGGCGAAGGGCCGGTTGTCGATCGTGGCGATGTGGATGACGTCACCCGTCCGGGGCGCGTGGACCATCAGGCCCGCGCCGATGTAGATCCCGACGTGGTGCAGGTCGCTGTAGAAGAAGACCAGGTCGCCTGGGCGCAGGTCGTTTTTGGAGATGTGGGTGCCCGCGGTCCACTGGTTGCCGGTGTAGTGCGGCAGGCTGATGCCGACCTTCTGGTAGGCCCACATGACCAGCCCGGAGCAGTCGAAGGAGTTGGGGCCCTCGGCGCCCCAGACGTACGGCTTGAGTTGCTGGGTGAGCGCCCAGCGGGCCGCCTCCGCCGCCTTGCCGCTGCCCACGATGGGCACGTCGACCTTCACCCGGGCACCCCTGTTGCTGACGGCCCTGGTGCGCACCTCGCTGAACAGGTCGCTCTCGACCCGCGCGACCAGTCGCTCGATCTTGCTGCGCTTGCCCTCGATCTCCTCCAGGAGCACCTTGACCTCTGAGGTCCTCGCCTTGGCGCTGGCCTGTGCCCGCTCGGCGGCCTCGATCGCCCGGCCGACCTGGGCGACCTCCTCGCTCTGCTGCTGCTGGAGGGCGTAGTTGGTGGTGGCCTGGTCGAGGAAGGTGTCGGGGTCGGTCGCCTGGGTGAAGGCGAGTCCGGAGTTCAGGCCGCCGGACATGTAGTTGCTCTGCGCGAGGAGGGTGGCCTTGGTGCGCCGGGTTGCGAGCTCCGACTCGCTCGTCGCGAGGGTCTTCTTGGCGCTTTCCGCGGCTCGCTGGGCCTGCTTGAGCCTGACCCGCTCGCCGTTGTACTGCTCGGCGAGCGTGCCGATCTCCTCGTGCAGCTTCTCGGCCTGCTTGGCCAGTTGCTGGAGGCTGGGCTCGGGATCCGCCGTGGCCGAGACCAGGGGGGTGCCGAGGGTCATGATGGCGAACGCCAGGCCGATGACCGCCATGCGGCGACTCCGCCTCCGCGGCGCGCGTTCTCGACAGCGGGCGTCGCCGCCCGCGTGCTCTCCTGCGCGGTCGCGCATGCGCTTCACCAACGGGCTCCTCTCCTCGGCCGCCTACCGGGTTAGCTGACGGGTTCGGGCCGGAGGCAGCCCTACCGGGTGCGCCGGTGGCACTCGGATTCACCCCGAAGGACGTGGTGGGTCCCCGGTTCCCCTGGTCGGGAGATTCGGCGGGTCAGGCTTTTACGTCTCTGACATCGAGCACGGAGATTAGTGCACTCGTGGTTCCTGCTCAACCAGAACTGCGAACTCAGTAGAGGTTTCGCAACTGAAATGTCACGGAAAGATCACATGCCAATATGATCAACATGGCCATTACGCTGCCTTTGCCTTCCTCGCGGCGGGCGTGGCGTGGGTCTTCCCAGGTCCGGGACCGTGCCAAAGATGAGCTGCGACACATTGGAGGCGTCGTGCGCCCAGCGTGGTAATCCAACTACCAAGGGTCATGTGATGCCCCCGGGGCGAGAGTTAAGGATGAGCCGTAATTGAAGGCCGGAGAGGACGTACGCTGATCGGTCATGGAGCAGCTTGCGGAGCATTCTCCCGTGCCGTTCGCGAATCCCGGGAAAGAGGGGGAGCAGCGAACCGGATCCGAGGGAGAGGAGCGGGGGTCACCCGCTCCCGGCGCCACCCCGGCGGTCACGGTCCGCCGCGCCCGCACCCCGGACGTCCGTGCCATCAGGCGGCTCGTCGACACCTACGGTGGAGCCGGCCCGCGCCTGCTGGAGAAGGCCACCGTCACCCTGTACGAGGACATCCAGGAGTTCTGGGTCGCGACTGACGCGGAGGGGATAATCCTCGGCTGCGGGGCGCTTCATGTTCTCTGGGAGGATCTTGCCGAAATTCGGACCGTTGCCGTCGATCCGACCCGCAGGGGAATGGGAATCGGCCATCGGATCGTCTCGGTGCTCATCCGCACGGCCGCTGAGCTGGGCCTGCGCAGGGTCTTCTGCCTGACCTTCGAGGTCGGCTTCTTCGCCCGGCACGGATTTCAGGAGATCCAGGGCACACCCGTCGCCCCGGAGGTCTACGCCGAACTTCTCGCCTCCTACGACGAGGGCGTCGCGGAGTTCCTCGATCTGGAGCACGTCAAGCCCAATACCTTGGGAAACACCCGGATGCTGCTGCACCTGACACACGAGCCCGACTCTGATGACTTTAGAGATGACTGACTGGAAAGGTGACTGTTGATTCCTATGTCGATACCTTGTGCAGCAGCAAGCATGTGCGTCTGACATTTGCCACATGCGCAGTCTAAGTGAGGTGACGCGGTGAGCAACGGACAGCCGCCGTATCCACAGGATGATCCCGAGCGCAGTCGCACACCTTCGGGACAGCCGGATTACGGGCAGCACAACCAGGGTCGAGCCCCTGGCGAACTCGACCCCGACGTGACGATCATGGGATATCGGTCGGAGGGATCGCAGCCGAACACCGGCCCGGGGGTGGCCCAGCCCGGCTATGGTCAGCAGGGCTACGGCCAGCAGCAGGGGTACGGGCAGCAGCAGTCGTACGGCCAGCAGGGGTATGGGCAGCAGCAGTCGTACGGTCAGCAGGGCGGGACGGACGCGTACGGCCAGCAGCAGGGCTATGGCCAGCAGGGCGGGACCGGCGCCTACGGTCAGCAGCCCGGCTACGGGCAGCAGGCGTCCCACGAGCAGCCCGGCTACGGCCAGCAGCCCGGTTACGGGCAGCAGCAGCCGTCCCAGCCGGGTTACGGGCAGCAGCAGCCCGGCTACGGCCAGCAGCCCGGTTACGGGCAGCAGCAGCCGTCCCAGCCGGGTTACGGGCAGCAGCAGTACGGTCAGCAGCAGCCCGACTATGGCCAGCAGCCCGGTTACGGGCAGCAGCCCGACTACGGCCAGCAGCCGGGTTACGGCCAGCAGCCCGGCTATGGGCAGCAGCAGTACGGGCAGCAGGGGTACGGCCAGCCTTACGGCGGCCCCCCCGGTGCTCCCGGCCCGCTCGCCGAGTGGTGGCAGCGCCTGGTGGCGCGGATCATCGACGCGATCATTCTGGCGATCCCGGGGGTGATCATCAGTGCGGTGCTGACCGGCCTCCTGGTGACGGCTCCCAGTTTCAACCTCGCGACGGGCGCCAGCACCGACGGGAGCGGCGTCTTCCTCGCGAGCCTTCTCGTCTCCCTGGTCAGCGCGGCGATCTACTTCGCCTACGAGTTCTTCATGATCAGTAGGGGGGGGCAGACCGTCGGCAAGATGGTCATGGGCATCAAGATCGTGCCCGTCGGCAGCACCCTGCCGCCGGGCGGGCTCAGCTCCGACGTCGCGCTCAAGCGCGGCGGTGTGTTCTTCGGCCCGCAGTTCCTGAGCTGGATCCCCCTCCTCGGCTGGATCGTCAACATCTTCAGCCTCGTGAACGTGCTGTGGCTGCTGTGGGACAAGCCCCTGCAGCAGGCGCTGCACGACAAGGTGGCCGGGACGGTCGTCGTCAAGATCAAGTAGTTCCGGGTAAATCGGGGCCGGCGGTTGAACCGCCGGCCCCGATTTCGTACCCGGACCAGAAAAACGAGGACCTTGGCGGTGGGTAACCGCCTCGGCCACGGAAGCCGCGGAAGCGTAAAAATCATTTGCCATGCCATGGGCGACGCGGGGGGACTTATGATCGAGCCCCGGCGTGCTCCGGCGGAATATTCGTGTTTGAGGCCGGACAAGGGGCTCAGGAGAGCCCGCAAGCCGCTATGAGACGCCAATGCCGGATCTGCCCCCGTCGAGGGTTCGCACACCAGTCATCGAATGGTGGGACCGGCTCGCCTCCCGCATCCCCGGTGACGGCCCGCGGGTTTCTCTCCTTCACCTTCCGTCGCGCGTTCAGGGGTCTTCTCACGGAGCTGGATCATGGGTGTGTGGTGTTGCCCGGGTTGTCCCGTGAGCCCATCGTCTTTGGTGGTTATACGGTCTACGACTATGTACTCCACGCCAGAGTGGGTCGTACTCTTGGCAAGAAAGCGTTGAAGATCCGTCTTGTTCCGTAGGCTTGCGTCGCATCGGCTGCCGCCCGGGTGATGAAGCGAGCCGCTCTCCATCCGGGTGTTCTGCCGGCGGTGGACATTCTCGCGATGAACCCGCCCGCGGTGATCTCCGGTTCCGTGACAAGGCGTTGTTCATCCCGGCGGGAAGGCTCTCCCACCAGGAGCTTCGCCCCTCCGAGGCCGGTGGCGCAGCGGCCGGAGAGCGGGCGGGCATTGGTATTTCCGAAGGCGACGATGATCACTTGATCGTCCTGTCGGTTTTTCCCTGCGGCTTTACGACTGCAACCGGTAAGGCGGCTGGAGAGAAGCATTAGGCTGGAGAGTGACGGGCATGGTCGCCCCTGCTGACGCACGTCGCCGTCCGGTGGCGCTATGGTCATCTGTGGGCGGTTCCAGACTGATCGGGCGGACACCCGCGTGGCTCGGGAGTCGTCGCCAAATTTTCATGGTCTCCAGAAAGCCACCTAGCGGTACGGAGCGAGGACGAATGTACGACGTATTGTCCGCGTTGATACCTCCGGCGGTCGTCGGCGGAGCCTTCATCTTCGGAGTCGTCAAGCTACTTCGGAGTGAAGCCGCCGGTCGCCGGCCAAAACAGTCCGACCCGGCCGAGTCGCAGAACAGCTGATCCACCGGAGCGCCGACTGAGAGTGTCTCGGTCGGCTGTGAGAATCGCCGGGCTCCTGGAATTGCCGCTCTTCGATCGCGGGTATATGTTTAGCTTGCGAATGAAACAATACTCCGCGAAAGGATTGTGTAGATGGCCAAGCAGATCCAGGAGATTCTCATCGACGACCTCGATGGGGGCGAGGCCAATGAGACTGTCGCCTTCGCGATTGACGGCACCAGCTATGAGATTGACCTGAGTGACGTTAACGCGAAGAAGCTCCGCGACTCCCTGTCGCCTTTCGTGCAGAGCGCCCGTCGTTCCGGCGCGCTGGCACCCCGCCGCCGCCGCGCGGGTGGCGCGCGGGCACTCACGCGAGAGAAGAGCGCCGACATCCGGGCATGGGCGAAGTCCCACGGCCTTAATGTCAGCGAGCGCGGTCGAATCGCCTCCAAGATCGTCGAGCAGTACGAAGCGGCTCACTAGATCGGCTCAGTGGATCGAGTGAATCATGCGGTTATGGCGGTCACGGTGGGGTCCGGTGGCGGCCATGACCGCATGATGTGTTTGTCTGGTGGACAAACGTCGTTCGCTTGCGGCGTAGCGGGAACATCCCACCCCCCGTAAGTAGTTGGATGGAGGGTGAACGCCCTGCTCTCGGGGAACGTCTTCTGCATAGAGCGGTCGCCGGGTCGGGGCTACCATGCGGGATGACAGGGCCCGGATATCCCGGACCTGCCTGACCGCTCTGTGAGGAGCGACGAGATGTTCGAGAGGTTCACCGACCGCGCACGGCGGGTTGTCGTCCTGGCCCAAGAAGAGGCCCGGATGCTCAACCACAACTACATCGGTACGGAGCACATTCTTCTTGGCTTGATCCATGAAGGTGAAGGCGTTGCCGCCAAGGCTCTGGAGAGCCTCGGCATCAGTCTTGAAGGTGTGCGTCAGCAGGTCGAGGAGATCATCGGCCAGGGCCAGTCCGCGCCGTCGGGGCACATTCCGTTCACCCCGCGTGCCAAGAAGGTCCTTGAGCTGTCCCTGCGCGAGGCGCTGCAACTGGGTCACAACTACATCGGCACCGAGCACATCCTGCTCGGCCTCATCCGTGAGGGCGAGGGCGTGGCCGCCCAGGTGCTGGTGAAGCTGGGCGCCGATCTCAATCGGGTCCGCCAGCAGGTCATCCAGTTGCTTCACGGCTACCAGGGCAAGGAACCGACCGCCGCCGGCGGTCCGGCCGAGGCCGCTCCTTCGACCTCTCTGGTGCTTGACCAGTTCGGCCGCAACCTGACCCAGGCCGCTCGTGAGGGCAAGCTCGATCCGGTCATCGGCCGGGAGAAGGAGATCGAGCGGGTCATGCAGGTCCTGTCCCGCAGGACCAAGAACAACCCGGTCCTGGTGGGTGAGCCCGGCGTCGGCAAGACCGCCGTTGTGGAGGGCCTGTCCCAGAAGATCGTCAAGGGCGAGGTGCCCGAGACGCTCAAGGACAAGCAGCTCTACACCCTGGACCTGGGCGCCCTGGTGGCGGGTTCGCGCTACCGCGGTGACTTCGAGGAGCGCCTGAAGAAGGTCCTCAAGGAGATCCGCACCCGCGGCGACATCATCCTGTTCATCGACGAGCTGCACACGCTCGTCGGTGCGGGCGCCGCCGAGGGAGCGATCGACGCCGCCAGCATCCTGAAGCCGATGCTGGCCCGAGGCGAGCTGCAGACCATCGGTGCCACCACCCTGGACGAGTACCGCAAGCACCTGGAGAAGGACGCGGCGCTTGAGCGGCGTTTCCAGCCGATCCAGGTGGCCGAGCCCAGCCTCAGCCACACGATCGAGATCCTCAAGGGTCTGCGGGACCGCTACGAGGCCCACCACCGCGTCTCCATCACCGACGGTGCCCTGGTGGCCGCCGCGCAGCTGGCCGACCGCTACATCAGCGACCGGTTCCTGCCGGACAAGGCGATCGACCTCATCGACGAGGCCGGCTCGCGCATGCGCATCCGCCGCATGACCGCGCCGCCGGACCTCCGCGAGTACGACGAGAAGATCGCCAACGTGCGGCGCGACAAGGAGTCCGCGATCGACGCGCAGGACTTCGAGAAGGCCGCCGCTCTCCGGGACCAGGAGAAGCAGCTCCAGCTCAAGCGCGAGCGCCGCGAGAAGGAGTGGAAGGCCGGCGACATGGACGTCGTCGCCGAGGTCACCGAGGAGCTCATCGCCGAGGTCCTGGCGACCGCCACCGGCATCCCGGTCTTCAAGCTCACCGAGGAGGAGTCCCAGCGACTGCTCCGCATGGAGGACGAGCTGCACAAGCGGATCATCGGCCAGGACGACGCCATCAAGGGTCTGTCCCGCTCGATCCGCCGCACGCGCGCCGGTCTGAAGGACCCGCGCCGCCCCGGTGGCTCGTTCATCTTCGCCGGTCCTTCCGGTGTCGGTAAGACCGAGCTGTCCAAGGCGCTGGCCGAGTTCCTGTTCGGGGACGAGGACGCGCTGATCATGCTGGACATGTCGGAGTTCATGGAGAAGCACACCGTCTCCAGGCTGTTCGGCTCGCCTCCCGGCTACGTCGGATACGAGGAGGGCGGCCAGCTCACCGAGAAGGTGCGACGCAAGCCGTTCTCGGTCGTCCTGTTCGACGAGATCGAGAAGGCCCACCCCGACATCTTCAACTCGCTGCTGCAGATCCTGGAGGACGGTCGTCTGACCGACGCCCAGGGCCGGGTGGTGGACTTCAAGAACACCGTCATCATCATGACGACGAACCTGGGCACCCGGGACATCTCCAAGGGTCAGGGGGTCGGCTTCGCGAAGAGCAACGACGCCGAGTCCAACTACGACCGGATGAAGTCCAAGGTGCAGGAGGAGCTCAAGCAGCACTTCCGGCCGGAGTTCCTCAACCGTGTCGATGACATCGTGGTCTTCCACCAGCTCACGCCGAAGGAGATCATCCGCATCGTCGACCTGATGCTGGCCCAGGTGGGTCTGCGTCTGAAGGACCGCGACATGGGGATGGAGCTCACGCAGGAGGCCAAGCAGCTGCTGGCCGACCGTGGCTACGACCCGGTGATGGGCGCCCGCCCGCTCCGTCGTACGATCCAGCGCGAGCTGGAGGACACCCTGTCGGAGAAGATCCTGTACGGCGAGCTCCGTCCCGGCCAGATCGTGAAGATCGGGATCGAGGGCGAGGGCGAGAACGCGAAGTTCACCTTCGTCGGTGAGGACGCGCCGGTCGACCGGGTTCCCGACTCGGCCGCCGCCATCGCGGAGCCGATCCAGAACTAGGCCCAGAACCGGGCATCGTCCCGCGGGCCCTGGCCGTTGAGGATCGGTCAGCTGGTGCCTCGCAAGGTTGGCGGAGGTCACCGCAGCACGCTGCGGTGACCGACGACAACCCGGCGAGGCGTCGTCCGTCCGGCCGCGGTAGGCGGAAGATCCAAGGCGCAGGACACCGGGCATGGCCCGATCAGGCAGGAAGGACAGACCTCGCCGTGAGGATACTCACGGCGGGGTCTGTCTATTTGTTACCTAAGAAGGTGTCTCGCCACGATAGGTAGTACTACACTGCGTAGAGCGAGTTCGATAAGTCTTGCCCGAGTGATCCGTGGGTTGCAGTGATCATGGTGAGATCGGCGTCGAGGTCAGCCTGGCGGCGTACCGGGAAATCAGCTTCGTGAGTGACGCGGAGCCCGGTGGTCGCACGGGATGCTTCGGACGGCCGGGTCGAGCTCCCGGCAGGGAGAGCCTCCGGCTCACGGCGCTGGAACACCGGCGCGGGGCGATCGGAGACGCTTACACGGAAGTATGTTTTGGAGGCACGCATGCGTTTACGGCACGAGGACGGGACGCTCGTTCACCTGGCCTACAACGCGGGCGTGCACCCCGCCGAGGACCTCGAGAACCTCATCGCGCACCTGACGAGATACGCGGTGCCGGTGCGCAAGCGCCTCGGAGTGGAGCGGATGGGCGTCGGCCTCTGGCTCTCCCCGAGCGTCGCCGACCATCTCGCCGCGGACAGGATAGAGCTGGTGCGCCTGCGCCGCTCCCTTGAGGAGCGCGGCCTGGAGGTCGTCAGCCTCAACGGAACCGGCGGCAGGAACCAGGAGTCCCCCGGTCCCGACTGGGCCAAGCCCGAGCGTTACCGCTACACGATGGCACTCGCCAAGATCCTGGCCTTCCTGCTCCCGCAGGACGTCCGCTTCGGAAGCATCTCCACCATCCCCATCGGCTGGCGCCGCGACTGGCCGGCCGACCTGCACGCGATAGCCTCGCGCCGGCTGGAGCGCCTCGCCCGCGAGCTGCGCGGGCTGTACAGCGTCACCGGAAAGACGATCAGGGTCGGCTTCGAGCCGTGGCCCGGCTGCGTCCTGGAGACCACCAAGCAGGCGCTCGACAGGGTCTCCGGCATCGACTCCGAGCACCTGGGGGTCTGCCTGGACGCCTGTTACCTCTCCGGCGGCGCTGAGGAGCCCGGAGTCGCCCTGCGCGGCCTGGCGGATGCCGGAGCTCCTGTCGTCAAGCTCGGCCACGTGCACAACCACATGGCCGCCGCCTGCCGGGAACTGCCCAGCACCCGCTCGGTCCTGGAGGACACCCTCACCGCGATGCTCTCCGGCGCGGTGAACGGCACCGCTCACATCGAGGTGGAGACGCACGACCTGGCCGTGCCGCTTCGGGCCAAGGGGCCCGGCGCACTGGTCAACGTGATCGCCGAGGAACTCGACTGGGCCCGCACCAGCCTCACGGCCCTCGGCCTGCGTCTCGCCGCCTGATCGCCTTCGCCCATCGGACTCGCGGCGCGGCAGTGGAGCCTTTCCCGCCGTGCACGGAGGCCCCGGCGGGAAAGGCACCGGCCTGCTCCACCCGGTGACCGCGAGCCAGGCGGCAGCTGCCCTCGTCGAGGGCGCGTTCCCGCGCTGAGGCGTCGATCGTGGCGCGTTCAGCCGGGTAGGCGGTAGGTGCCGTCGTCGAGGACCTCGGCCAGGCCGTCGGAGATCAGGCCGTCGAGGGCGCGCTCTCGCTGCGGGGCATCGTCCCAGACCACGTCGAGGGCGTCCTTGGGCACCGGACCGTGGGCCTGGCGCAGAACCGCGAGAAGGCGGCCGCGGCACTGACGGTCCGTGCCCGCGTACGTCTGCCCCCTGCGCGCGGGACCCTCGTAGGCGGGCTTGCCCGCCAGGCGCCAGGCGCACAGGTCGCTGACCGGGCAGTCGGCGCAGCGGGCGGCACGAGCGGTGCAGACCAGTGCGCCGAGCTCCATGACGGCGACCGCCCAGACGGGGGCGCGGTCGGCGTCGGGGAGCAGCGAGGTGGCGAGCCTGCGCTCGGGGGTCGTGGTGGCCTTTGGCGGATATTCCTCGCCGCTGACGGCCCGCGCCAGGACCCGCCGCACGTTGGTGTCGAGAACCGCGTGCCGGCCCCCGAAGGCGAAGCTGGCGACCGCGGCCGCGGTGTACTCGCCGACGCCGGGCAGCGCCAGCAGGGCGTCGTGCTCCGAGGGGACCTCGCCGCCGTGCCGGTCGGTGATCGCGCGGGCGCACGCGTGCAGGTTCAGCGCCCGGCGGGGGTAGCCGAGACGGCCCCAGTGGCGTACGGCCTCACCGGGGGGTTCGGCGGCGAGGGAGGCGGGCGTGGGCCAGCGCTCCATCCACTCGGTCCAGACAGGCAGCACCCTGACCACCGGTGTCTGCTGCAGCATGATCTCGCTGACCAGGATCGACCAGGGCGAGGCGCCGGGCGCCCGCCAGGGAAGGTCGCGGGCATTGCCGGTGTACCAGTCGAGGACGGGTTCGAGTAAGCGGTTCGACTCGGGCACCTTTTGACGATAGTGCGGGATCAGGCCCCCTTGCCCCTCCTTCACCTGCCTTCATCCGCCTTCTGCCGATGATCGGTGGCCGAAACGGGGACGGTAGCGGCGGGTCTCCCCCTGTGGCCCGCGAGCACTAACCATACTGTTGGTATGGACCCCGACACGTTCCGTAGCGATATCGGAGCCGACATCTACTGGCGGCGCCGGATGGCCGCGCTCGTCGGTGTGCTCGTGGTGGTCGCCGTCGTGGCGTGGGCCTGCTCGTCGACGAGCGGGCCGCAGGACGCCCGGGAGAAAGGCACCTCGGCCGCCAAGAAGGACGCGCCGGACCCGCTGCTGGCCATCCTGCCGACCGTGACGGTCATCCCCTCACCGCCTGCGAGCCCGTCCGCGAGCCCGACCCCGGAGCCGAGGGAGAGCAAGGCGGCCCCCAGGCCCCGGCGACCTGGTGAGGCCTGCGCCTCCCCGCAGCTCGTACTGAGCATGGAGGGCCAGGGGACGGTCTACCCGCCGGGCATCCGGCCCCGGTTCATCCTCACCCTCGTCAACGTCGGCAAGGTGATGTGCACCACGGACGTGGGGCCGCGCAACATGGAGGTGCGTATCACCTCCGGTGACGACCGCGTGTGGTCCTCCTCCGACTGCGTCAGCGGTGAGACCGAGAACATCCGCAAGCTCGACCGGGGCATTCCCTATGTCCGGGAGCTGGTGTGGGACCGCCGCAGGTCCGGGAACGACTGCACCGTCGACCGCGTCGCCGCGCGTCCCGGTACCTATGTCGCGGTGGTCCACGCCCCCGGTCTGAGGAGCCGCAAGGCCGTCTTCCACCTTCGCTAGCGATGTCCGTCCGCGTGCCCCGGGGCACCGAAGGGCCGCTTCCGCGAGACGACGGCCGGAAAACCGGCCGAAGTTCGCGGTCACCGCACCGGCGCCGTGGAGACCTTCGCCGGGTCGGCGGCCGTCGACCGTCCAGGCCGCCGGGCGAGGCGTGCCGGAAGGACCCGGTGAGCCTCCGCGCTCGGCCGGGGGATCTCTTACACGTAGCGTTCCAGGATGGACGACTCGGCCAGCCGGGACAGACCCTCGCGGATGTGGCGGGCCCTGGCCTCGCCCACCCCGCCCACCTCCTGGAGGTCGCCGATGCTGGCGGCCAGGAGCTTCTGCAGGCTGGCGAACTGGTCGACGAGGCGCTCGACCACCGTGCCCGGCAGGCGCGGAACCTTGGCCAGCAGGCGGTAGCCCCTGGGGCTCACCGGTGTCTCCAGGGCGTCGTTGCCCGAATGGCCGAGGATCTGGGCGACGACCGAGAGGTCGAGCAGGTCGGCGGAGGAGAGCTGGTCGAGCTCGTGCAACGCCTCGGCGAACTTGCGCGGGCGGCGGCCCGTCACGGGCAGGTAGTCGCGCACGATCAGTTCGAGGTCGCTCTCCGTGCCGGCCACGAGCTCGTCCAGCTGCAGGGAGAGCAGGCGGCCGTCAGTGCCGAGCTCCACCACGTAGCCCGCGATCTCCTCGGAGATGCGCCTGACCATCTCCAGCCGCTGGGCGACCACCGCGATGTCGCGGACCGTCACCAGATCCTCGATCTCCAGCGCCGAGAGCGTGCCGGAGACCTCGTCCAGGCGGAGTTTGTAGCGCTCCAGCGTGGCCAGGGCCTGGTTGGACTTGGACAGGATGACCGACGACTCCTCCACCACGTAGCGGATGCCGTCGAGGTAGAGGGCGATGATCCGCATGGACTTGCTGAGGGAGATGACCGGAAAGGATGTCTGAAGGGCCACCCGCTGGGCGGTGCGGTGCCGGGTGCCCGACTCGTCGGTGGGCAGGGACGGATCAGGCATCAGGTGCACGGCCGCGCGCACGATCCGCAGGTCGCCGGAGTTGAGGACGATGGCGCCGTCCATCTTGGCCAGCTCGCGCAGCCGTGTCGCGGAGAACTCGACGTCCAGCTCGAACCCGCCGCTGCAGATCTCCTCGACGGTGCTGTCGTATCCCAGCACGATCAGGCCGCCGGTGTGTCCTCGCAGGATGCGCTCCAGGCCGTCGCGCAGGGCGGTGCCCGGTGCGACGGCGGCGAGGACGTCCCTGCGGCGGTCGTCGAGCCCTTTGTACGTTGCTGCCACATGACCCCCGTGGTCTGCGTATAACGCTCAGCTTACCGGCGAAGGCCCCGCACGGCCCGGAATCATCTGATGACCATGGGCCGCGCGAGGTCCGTGGGGCGTGGCGCCTCAGGTGACGTGGGTGAGGGCGTCCCAGACGTTCTCCGCCTCGACGACGTCGAAACCGGGCGCGAAGGACGCGCCACGCCCGGCCACCCGGACCAGGGAGTTGTCGCCGTTGCGTCTCTTGCCCACCTCCAGGGAACCCGCCGGGACCAGTGCCCGGGTGAAACCCAGCCGCGCGGCCTCCGACAGGCGGCGCCGCACGTCGCGCACCGGGCGCAGCTCCCCTGCCAGGCCCACCTCGCCGAGCACCACCAGGCCGGCGGGGAGCGCCTTGTCGCCGGCCGCGCTGGCGACCGCCAGCATCACGGACAGGTCGACCGCGGGATCGCTGAGCTTGATCCCGCCGACGGTCGCGGTGAAGACGTCGCACCCGCCCAGCTTGGCGTTGAGCCGCCGTTCCAGCACGGCCAGCACCATCGTCACCCGGTAGGTGTCGAGCCCCGAGGAGGAGCGGCGTGGCTGCTGGGCCTCGGTCCTGGCGACCAGCGCCTGGACCTCGGCCGGCAGCGGCCGGGTGCCCTCCAGGGTGACCGTGACGCACGTGCCGGGCACCGGGTCGGTGCGGTGCGAGACGAACAGGCCGCTGGCGTCGGTGATGCCCTCGATGCCGCTCTCGTGCAGGTCGAAGCAGCCGACCTCGTCGACCGGGCCGTACCGGTTTTTGATCGCGCGGACCAGGCGGAGCCGGGAGTGCCGATCGCCCTCGAAGTGGAGCACCACGTCGACGAGGTGCTCCAGCGTGCGGGGGCCGGCGATCGAGCCCTCCTTGGTGACGTGGCCGACCAGCACGGTGGCCATGCCACGCTCCTTGGCCAGCCGCACCAGGTTTCCCGCGACCTCCCTGACCTGGGTCACCCCACCGGGCACGCCGGTCGCCTGGGCCGAGCCGATCGTCTGCACCGAGTCGACGATGAGCAGGTCGGGCTGGACCTTCTCGACGTGCGAGACCAGCGCGCCCAGCTCGGTCTCCGCGGCCAGGTAGAGACGGTCCTGGATCGCGCCGATCCGGTCGGCCCTGATCCGCACCTGGGCGGCCGACTCCTCGCCCGTGATGTAGAGGACGGTCTGCTGCCGGGCGATCTTGGCCGCCGCCTCCAGCAGGAGAGTGGACTTGCCGATGCCGGGCTCACCGGCCAGCAGCACGACGGCTCCGGGCACCAGACCGCCGCCGAGGACCCGGTCGAGCTCGGGCACCCCGGTGCCGCGCGCGTGCGCCACCTCGGCCTTGACCTGGCCGATCGGAACCGCCGGTGCCGACACCGCTCCGGCGGAGGCCACCCGCGCACCCGCGGGCGCCGTCTCCTCCTCGACCGTGCCCCAGGCCTGGCACTCGCCGCAGCGCCCCACCCACTTGGCCGTCTGCCACCCGCACTCGGCACAGCGGTAGCCACCAGCCTTCTTCGCCATGGCCGCACGTTACCCGTAGGACCCGACAACTTTCACCCGGTGGGGGCGCCGTACCGGATGAAAGCCATCGGGAGAGGCGTCAGATGTGGCCTTCGAGGTCGGCCAGGAGCAGGCGCTTGGGCTTGGCGCCCTTGATCTGCCGGACCACCTCGCCGTCCTTGTAGAGGTTGAGCGTCGGCAGGCCGAGGACGCCGTACCTGGCGGAGATCTCGGGGTAGTCGTCGGCGTTGAGCTTGGCGATCGTGAGGCGGTCGCCGTACTCGGCCTCGATCTCCGCCAGGACCGGCGCGATCATCTTGCACGGCCCGCACCACTCGGCCCAGAAGTCGACCAGGACCGGCTTGTCGCTCCGTAGCACCTGCTCGTCGAAGTTGTCACTGGTCAGTGTGATCATGGTTTTCCCGCTTTCCTCAGTACGCATCCTGGGCAGGCGGTGGTCAGCTGCGCCGCCACCTCCGCCCTCCGGGTGAGAAGCGTGCGGATCTCGTCGTCGATCTCCGCCAGCTTGCGCTGGTAGACGGCCACGGACTCCGGGCACGATCCCCCCAGGGCATGCCCGGCCCGCAGGCAGGCCACGAACGGGCGGGCGTCCTCCAGGGTGAAGCCGACGGCGAGCAGCGACCGGATCTCGGAGACGAGCCGCAGATCGGTCTCCCCGTACTCCCGGTAGCCGTTGGCCGAGCGCCGGGCCGTGATCAGTCCCTGCTGCTCGTAGTAGCGCAGTGCCCGGGTACTGACACCCGCCCGCCGTGCCAGCTCGCCGATCCGCATCCGGCCCTCCTCATGACCCGACGATAAACCTTGACATCAACGTCAAGGTCAAGCCGGTGTCCCGTTGTTCCCCCGCCGTGCCCGACAGGCCGGCGGGCAGCCGCGGGACAGGTTCAGAACCGCCTCCAGCGCAGCAGGTTGGGGTAGGCGATCTCCAGGCCGGGGGTCTCGGCGATGGCGAGGTCGGCGACCGCGGGGGTGAACTCGATGCGGAGCACCGCCTCCAGATCGGCACGGCGTTCGAAGCACATGCGCAGGTCGAGTTTCTCCACCTGCCAGCCCTGGCGGTTCCAGAAGCTCTCGACGGCCCTGGCCGAGTACGCGGGGATGGACTGGCTGAACCAGCGGCCGAAGGCGCCGCGGGTGGTGTCGATGTCGATCACGAAGGCCGCGCCGCCGCGCCGCATCACCCGGGAGAGTTCGGCCAGGCCGGGCTCGCAGCCGGGGCCGAAGAAGTAGGCCCAGCGGGCGACGGCCACGTCCACGGAGGCGTCGGGCATCGGGAGGGCCTGGGCGGTGGCGGCGTGGATCTCGACGTTCCGCAGGGCATGGCAGCGGCGCCTGGCCAGCCGTACGAGGTCCTCGTGGGGTTCGACGCCGATCACGCGGGCGGCGGTGGCGGCCATGGCCGGCAGGTGATAGCCGGTGCCGCAACCGATGTCGAGGACCGTCGCCCCGGTCCACGACCTGACGGCCGCCATCGCGGCCTCGGCACGCCCCTCGGGATCCACCGCCCGGTTCTCCAACTCGTAGGTCTGGGGGGTGTTCCAGATGTTGGGGCTGGGGATGGCACCCCTGGCGAACCTCGGCATGCCCTTACCGTAATGACTCCTCCGTCTCGGTGAGGAGAGCGGCTTCTCACCCCACCGGCGGAGGCGGGCCCTGATCGTTTCGAACGCCCGGCGGTCTCCTCGCCGAACCCGATGATGTGATCTCGGTCGCGTCGGTGGTGGCGGACAGCACTGCTCGCCGGACCCGCTTAGGCTGGCAAAGGTGAGCGACATGAGCGAGCGGGCCGGTATGCCCAGCGGTGTTCGCCAGGGTGTGCTCCGAGCCGGAGACGAGGAAGCGGTATGAGCGTCCGTGTATCCAGCGCGAAGATCGCGCTGTCCAGCGCGTCGGTGTATCCCGAACGCACCCCCGACGCCTTCGAGTTGGCCGCGCGTCTGGGATACGACGGTGTGGAGATCATGGTGGGCGCCGACCCCGTGAGCCAGGACATCGACGTCCTGGAGCGCCTGTCGGACCACTACCAGCTGCCGATCCTGGCCATTCACGCGCCGTGTCTGCTGGTGACGCAGCGGGTGTGGGGCAAGGACCCGTGGGCCAAGCTCCAGCGCGCGCAGCGCGCCGCCGAGCGGGTCGGTGCCAGGACCGTCGTGGTGCACCCGCCGTTCCGCTGGCAGCGCGACTACGCGCGCGACTTCGAGCTCGGCCTTGCCAGGATGCGTGACGAGACCGACGTGGTCTTCGCGGTGGAGAACATGTTCCCGCTGAAGGCCAGGGGCAACGAGGTGGTCCCCTACTCACCCGACTGGAATCCGGTCGACTACGACTTCCCGCAGGTCACGCTGGATCTGTCGCACACGGCGGTGTCCGGGTCCGACGCCATGGAGATGTTCACCAAGCTCGGCGACAGGCTGGCCCACCTGCACCTGGCCGATGGCGTGGGGGTGTCGAACAAGGACGAGCACCTGGTTCCCGGGCGGGGCAACCAGCCGTGCGCGCCGATCCTGGAGCGGATGGCGGGCAACGGCTACTCGGGGCTGGTCGTGCTGGAGATCAACACGCGCAAGGCCGCCAGCCGTACCGAGCGGATCGACGATCTCGCCGAGGCGCTGGCCTTCGCCCGGCTGCATCTCGCCGCGTCCACCAACGTATGAGCGAGCCCGTCGTGAGCACGCCGTCCGCGAACGGCTCCGCCCAGGACGGGGCCGGAGCGGTCAGAAGGCGCCCGGGGCGCAGGCCGGGGTCGGCTGACACCCGCGGGCAGATTCTCGCGGCGGCGCGTGAGACCTTCGCGGAGAAGGGGTTCGACCGGGCGACCATCCGGGGCATCGCCCGGCAGGCGGGGGTGGATCCGGCGCTGGTCCACCACTACTTCGCCGGCAAGGAGGGGATGTTCGTCGAGGCCATGGAGCTGCCGATCACCCCCGAGAGCGTCGTCTCGGCGGTCCTGGCGGGGCCGCGCGAGGAGGTCGGCGAGCGGCTGGCCCGGTTCATCCTGACCGTCACCTCGGATGCCGGGGCCCGCCAGCCGCTGCTGGCGCTGGTCCGCACCGCGATGACCAACGACCAGATGGTCGTCATGATCCGCGAGTTCATGACGCAGGCGCTCCTGGTCCGGGTCGCGGAGATACTGGGAGTCCCGCCGATCCGGATGGAGGCGGCCTTCGCACAGCTGTTCGGCGTGGTCCTGGTGCGCTACGTGCTCAAGCTGGAGCCGCTGGCCTCGGTGGACATCGAGGAGCTGGTCGAGCTGCTCGCCCCCACGGTCCAGCGCTATCTCGACGCGCCTTCCTAGCCTCGGCGGCCATCTCGGCGGCATGTAGAGCATTGTTCTGGGAACGGTGTTGACCGTAAGGTGGCCACGGTCGCAGTCGGCCTCGCTTTGAAGTTAAGTTACCGATCAGTAGTATTTATGGAGACCCGTCGTCAGCGTGGATGACAGGCAGTCGTACGCTGTCAGCCAACGTCGTCTGTGGGAGGACCCGTGCTCTGGGTAGCGATTATCGGGCTGGTCATGACAATCGTGGCGCTCGCGCTTGCCGCGCGCCGCGTGTTGTTCCTGTACAGGCTTGCCACCGTCGGGCCGGGCGCGCCCGAGCGCGTCGAGTACGCGAAGAACAACCTCGGTGAGGAGCTCAAGGCCCAGCTGGTCGAGGTTTTCGGGCAGCGGAAGCTGCTGAAGTGGACGGCGTCCGGCGTCGCGCACTTCTTTGTCATGTGGGCGTTCTTCATCTTGGCGACCGTCTACCTTGAGGCGTACGGCGCGCTGATCCAGGGGGCCGTCACCGGAACCCCCGACTTCCACATTCCCCTTGTCGGGACGTGGCCGATCCTGGGTTTCCTGCAGGACTTCATCGCGGTCGCGGCCCTGCTCGGACTCATCGCCTTCGCGACCATCAGGATCAAGAACGCTCCGAAGAAGCTGGGCCGCAAGTCCCGCTTCTCCGGGTCGCATCTCGGCGGTGCCTGGCTGGTCCTCTTCATGATCTTCAATGTGATCTGGACGATGTTCCTCTTCCGCGGCGCCGCGGCCAACACCGGCAACCTGCCCTACGCCTCGGGGGCGTTCGCCTCCGACGCGACGGCCGCGCTGCTGCGGCCGCTGGGCGAGGCGGCCAACGAGGCGCTCGAGCACGTCGGCCTGCTCCTGCACATCGGCGTCATGCTGGTGTTCCTGGTGATCGTGGTGAACTCCAAGCACCTGCACATCTTCACCGCGCCGATGAACGTGGCCTTCTCCCGCCGCCCGGACGGCAACGGCGCGGCCCAGCCGATGCGGATCGACGGCAAGATCGTCGACTTCGAGGACGAGGACCTCGACGGTGACCGGCTCGGCCGGGGCAAGATCGAGGACACCACCTGGAAGGGCTTCCTCGACTTCTACACCTGTACCGAGTGCGGCCGCTGCCAGTCGCAGTGCCCGGCCTGGAACACCGACAAGCCGCTGTCGCCGAAGATGCTGATCCTGGACCAGCGCGACCACGCCTTCAAGGTGGCGCCGTATCTGATGGCCACCCAGGAGCAGCGCGCCGACCTGCACGAGGACGTGCTGGCCCTGCTGGAGAAGCCGCTGGTCGGCGAGGACGGCGTCATCCACCCCGACGTGCTGTGGTCCTGCACCAACTGTGGTGCCTGCGTCGAGCAGTGCCCGGTGGACATCGAGCACATCGACCACATCCTCGACATGCGCCGCTACCAGGTGATGGTGGAGTCCAACTTCCCCTCCGAGGCCGGCGTCATGGTCAAGAACCTGGAGAACAAGGGCAACCCGTGGGGGATGTCCGAGATGAAGCGGGCCGACTGGATCGAGGAGCTCGCCGGCCGCGAGGTCGACCCCATCGAGGTCCAGCTCATCGATGACAGGATGCCGGAGGACACCGAGTACCTGTTCTGGGTCGGCTGCGCAGGGGCGCTGGAGGACCGGGCCAAGAAGACCACCAAGGCGGTCGCGGAGCTGCTGCACGTCGCGGGTGTGAAGTTCGCGGTGCTCGGCCCGATGGAGGCGTGCACCGGTGACCCGGCCCGCCGCCTGGGCATGGAGTTCCTCTTCGACATGCTGGCCAAGCAGAACATCGAGACGCTGAACGAGGCCGGGGTCAAGAAGATCGTCGCGACCTGCCCGCACTGCTTCAACACCCTCGCCAACGAATACCCGCAGCTGGGCGGTACCTACGAGGTGGTGCACCACACCCAGCTGCTGGCCAAGCTGGTGGACGAGGGCAAGCTGATCCCGGTCACGCCGATCGAGGAGAAGATCACCTACCACGACCCGTGCTTCCTCGGGCGCCACAACAAGGTCTACTCCCAGCCCCGCGACATCATGGCCAAGGTCCCCGGTGTGCAGACCCAGGAGATGCACCGCCACAAGGACCGCGGCTTCTGCTGCGGCGCGGGCGGCGCGCGGATGTGGATGGAGGAGCGGCTCGGAAAGCGCATCAACACCGAGCGGGTGGACGAGGCGCTGACCACGGACCCGGACACCATCTCCACGGCCTGCCCGTTCTGCCTGGTCATGCTCGGTGACTCGATCAACGAGAAGAAGAACGCGGGCGAGGCCAGGGAGACGCTGGAAGTCGTCGACGTCTCCCAACTGCTGATCAAGTCGATCAAGGGCCAGCCCGTCGAGGCGTCCTGAGGCCCGATGACCAAACGTCAGGTGCGGCATTTTTTCGCATGCCACACCTGACCTGCGGTCAAGTTCCCATGAAAAGGACGTAAGGTCCGAAAACCTTCCTTTCACATAACGGTCAAATCACGGTAACCTCAACGTCGCGTAGCTCATTCAACGGGGAGGGGGCTTGACGATGCCTGTCGTCGTCAGCGATGCCGAGGTTACCCTGGCCGATGTTCTCTCACTTCGGCTGGCCGTCGACGAACCGCTGGCCGACGGCACCGAACTGGTCCTGCGCAACCGGGCCACCGCGGTCGAGAGCCGGGTGCCGCTGGGGGCGCCGGGCGTCCAGACGCGCGAGGCGGCGCTGGCGGTCTCGCTCGCGCCGCTGGAGCTGGGGCCCGGCCGCTGGGACACCTACCTGCAGCAGGGCGCGTCGCGCACCCGGCTGCGCAGCGTCGACCCCGGGTTCTCCCTCGACCACCTGGACGCGTACGCGCTGAGCCGCCGCACGCTGGCCTACCGCGCCTACCGGACCCGTAACGGCTTCCTGGCCTTGAAGATCGACGACGCCCGGCCGGCGGCCGAGGTCCGCTCCGTCTGGTTCAGGGAGGGTCGCTTCGAGGTCACCGGGCTGCTGGCCTTCACCGGCCTCGACGACGACGAGGCCCGGCACGAGGCGCGGCTCGCTCTGCGCCGCAGCCGGCCCGACGCCGAGCTGACCTCTGTTGCAACGGTCCAGGGCGTGCGCTTCCACGCCGCGCTCTCACTCTGCGACGTGCTCGCCGCGGCTCCCGACCAGACCGGCACCTGGGAACCCTCGCTGCGGGTGCGCGGCGTGGACACACCGCTCCGGCTGGGCTCCCGGCTGGACGACGTCGACGGCAAGCGCCGCCGCCTGCACTATCCCGCCGCCCAGATCGACGGGGTGCCGATCCGGCCCTGCTACACGGCGGACGACGAGCTCAGGATCGAGGTCGGCGGGTGAGGATCTGCCTGCTCGTCCCATCCGTCTACGGCATGCGTGGTGATACCCGCTCGGTGGTCAACCTCGCGGGAGAGCTGGCAGAACGTCACGACGTCGAGATCATCAGCGTCCGCCGCCAGCGGGAGAGGCCGTTCTTCCCCGTGGCGTCCGATGTGAAGCTGTCCTGGGTGGTCGACGCCCAGCCGGGGGTGCGGCACCTGCTCCCGCGCGGCCAGATGCGCACCGAGGTCGCTCTCTGGCGGCGGTTGCGCAGCCTGAAGGCCGACGTGCTCATCAGCACCCGCCCCGGCCTGAGCGTCCAGGTGGCCAGGCACGCGCCGCGTGACGTCGTGCGGGTCGCCCGTGAGTGGGGCCGCCCGCCGGTGCCGGGGCCGATCAGGAAGTTCTACCCGCGCCTGGACGCGGTCGCCGTCGCCACCGAGTCGAGCAGGCAGGAGTGGGACCGTCTGCTGGACGGGAACGTCACGGTCGGCACGATCCCGGACGCGCTGCCCGCCGGGCCGTGGCCACGCTCGCGGATGGACAACCGCATCGTCGCCGCGGGCGGGCGCCTGGTGCCGGCGAAGGCCCACGACCGGTTGATCCGCGCGTTCGCCGCCGTCGCGGGCAAGCGTCCCGACTGGCGGCTGCGCCTGTACGGCGGGGGGCCCGAGGAGAAGCGCCTGCGGGCCCTCGTCGGTGTCCTCGACCTGCACAACCACGTCTACTTCATGGGCACCACCTCCGACCTGACCGGCGAGTTCGCCAAGGCCTCGATCGTGGCGACCACCTCCAGGACGGAGGTGCTCGGGATGACCGTGATCGAGGCGATGGCCAGCGGGGTGCCGGTGATCGCGTTCGACAGCCCGCGGGGAGCGGGCGAGTTCGTGGCCGACGGGCGGAGCGGGGTCCTGGTCGCCGAGGGGGAGGGCGAGATCGAGGCGTACGCGTCCGCGCTGCTCGCGCTCATCGACGACGAGCGGCGGCGGCGGGAGCTCGCGGCGGGGGCACTGGAGGCCGCGGCGGTTTACGGCGCGGGCGCGGTGGCGGACCGCTGGGAGAAACTGATCGCGGCTACATCCCGCTGTGCCTGACGCGGGTACCGTTGGGACATGCATGGGTACAGCGGTGACAAGCAGGCTTATCTGACCCGGTTACGGCGGATCGAGGGGCAGATCAGAGGTCTGCAGCGGATGGTCGAAGAGGATGCCTACTGCATCGACGTGCTGACCCAGGTGTCCGCCGCCACGCGGGCGCTCCAGGCGGTGGCGCTCGGCCTGCTTGAGGATCACATCGGTCACTGCGTCGCCGACGCCATCAACACCGGGGGCCCGGAGGCGCAGGAGAAGGTCAAGGAGGCGTCGGCCGCGATCGCCCGTCTCGTCCGTTCGTGACTAGTCACATGACTATTTTTTCCGACCACGTCCCGGACCCCGTTACAGGGTCCGGGACCGGGTCTTGAAAACGGTTCTTCCGGTGGCTTCAGCAGACAGCCGAAGCACTCAACCCGAGCGCGTTGTCGAGCTCCACCAAGGTGAGGGGCCGTTCGCTGATGGCGACGGCGGACAGCACCTCGGCATAGAGCGCGATCTCGTCCAACGCGACACGGTCGTGGACTCTAGAGTCCAGGTCGTCGTGCCCCACCGCGTCGTCCTTCCTTCCGCAGCCCACACCCACTTCGAGGTTACGGCGGGCGGTCATCGGTGCCCATGGCCCATCGGGACCATTCCTCGCCCCGCCCGGCACGTCCTCAAGGAGGATCATTTCCCGATTACGAGATCACAATTCAGCTAATTGTCTGATGCGTAGGGGCCTAGAAGGATATAGGGAGAGTAAGGATGAAATAACTCTATTTGTGGTTTAAGCATACTGGCGTGTGTCAGAAGTGACGTGGATAGGTCCCCGATACTCCCGGGACGGGGTCGTCCCGCTCGTGTGTCAGCCGGTGCACGACAGCCGAGGCCGTCGTGAAACCGCGCTCGGGTACCTCGGTCCCGGTGAGACGGCACCACGCGAGCCCGGTGGCGTAGGCGGCGCCGAGCAGGGCCGCGGCCGAGGCCCGGTCCGGCGGGTGGAGCGCGGAGGGCAGCTCGCCCGAGCGCGGCCAGCAGCCCCGCAGCGGGTGCGCGGCGTCGGTGAGCACCACGTGGAGGATGTGCCGCAGCTCGGGATCCAGCCACGGGTAGAGCCCGTCGGCCACCCTCGGCGCGAAGGCCGCCAGGTCGGCGGCGAGCAGCGAGGCGGCCACCGCCCGTGGATCGGCGCCCATCGGGGCGAGGAAGCCCAGTGCCTGGACCAGGTCGTAGACCATGTGCTGGAAGTGGTCGCCGGGTGAGGCGTCGGGCAGCGTCATGTGGGCCGGGCAGCGCGAGAGCCACGCGTGGCGCACCACCTCGTCACCCCGGTGGGCGATGACGGGATCCTGGCAGGCCCGGCGGAGCAGCGGTTCGATCATGGCCAGCAGGGCGTCGGCACGCGGCCCGAATCTCGGGTCGCCGCGTACCACGGCGGCGGTGTCGGCCATCAGCGCGACCAGCCGCAGGCCCGCCTCGGGGTGCCCCGCCCTGACCCGCTCGCCGTACAGCGCGACCAGCTCGCCCAGCGAGGTGGGCGGCAGCCAGCGGACCCACTCGTCGCCGGGCAGCGGGCGGGCGAGGAACTCCCCGAACATCGACAGCAGTACCTCGTTGCCGTCGAAGGCGGGGGCGTAGGCGCACCACATGAGCGTGCCCCAGATCGCGGCGACCGGGCTGGCCACCTCCCCGGCGAAGAGCCGGGTGAACGGCCCGGTGAGCGGGAAGTCCTCCCTGCGCCTGCCCCGCTGGGCGATGACCAGCTCGCGGACCCGCTCGGTGATCTCGTAGGGCACGTCGGGGCCGACGAACCCCTGGATCGACCCACGGTCGACGGCGAAGTCGGGGCCGGTCGGGATCAGATGCGGCAGGACCATCGAGGTGACCTGGATGACCTGCGCCGCGGCGCGGAAACCCAGGTCGGCGGGAGGTGCGGTCAGGTACCAGCGGCCGTCGGCGGGATCCTGGCGGTACCACCGGGCGTGGGCACCGAACAGCCAGCGCCCGCCGTCCGGGGTGGCCAGCGTGCGCTGGGCGATGGCCTGGGCCCGCGCGAGCGGCGGGAGACCCGTCCACCGGTGGTCGGCGACCATGGTCCGCACGTCGCGCTCGATGGCGTCGAACCCATCCCACTGCCACATGCCGGTCATCGGCATTCCGGGGCGAGGGCCCCTGGCCTTCGCCACGGGCGGGATGCCCCTGCCTCCCTTCGGTCAAGGTGGTGTCCGGCACCGCGATCGCCAAGCGGGCCTCGCACGATCGTAAGGCTCTCCCGGCTGCTCCGGCAGGCGGGCGTCCAGGCCGGCGGGCGTGCCGTTCAGACCGGCGACGACACGGTCGCGGCCCGATGGCGGGCGGCCCTGGCGACGTAGCCGGCCGAGGTGCGGGCGAAGGAGTCGCGGTCGTCGTCCGTGAGCTCTCGGACGATCTTCCCGGGGACACCCGCGACGAGTACCCCCGCCGGGATCCGCTTCCCCGGTGCCACCAGGGCGCCGGCTGCGATCAGCGACCCCGCGCCGATCCTGGCGCCGCCCAGCACGATCGCGCCGATGCCGATGAGCGCGCCGGTCTCCACATGGGCCCCGTGCACCATGGCCTTGTGCCCGAGGCTCACCCGGGGCTCCAGCACGGCCGGCTCGCCCGGGTCGGAGTGCAGGCAGCACAGGTCCTGGATGTTGCACTCCTCGGCGACTTCGATGTCCTCGTCGTCCCCGCGGAGGACCGAGCCGTACCAGACGTTCGCGGCGCGGCCCAGCCGGACCCTTCCGACGACCACGGCTCCCGGGGCGATGTAGGCGTCCGGATGAATCCGCGGAATCGCGTCGCCGTCGAGGGCGGCGATGTATGGCGTGGCGTTCATGGAGACGATGTTAGAGGGGGGCGTTCTGTCCGGTATTTCGGCAAGCAGGTGGCGTGTTCAGGTTGCGGACTTGGGCAGTAAGCAGGAAAGTCGTCTCCTGACGTCACCTTTCCCGCCACACAACCTCCACGGGCAGTGCCATGACAAACCAGCACGAGAGCTTTCCCGACCTGATGCATGAGGACTCGTTCGAGGTCGTCATGCGCGGTTACAGCCGCCGACAGGTTCACGACTACATGGACCGCCACCGCCACCAGATTCGCGACCTGGAGGAGCGGCTCGCGCGCGCGATCGACCAGGCCGAGCAGGGCCGGATCGAGCTGTCCGAGGCACGCAGGAGGCTCTCGGACGCCCCGCAGGACTACGACGAGCTCGGCGAGCGGCTCAGCCAGATACTGAAGCTGGGAGAGGAGGAGGCCGCCTCCAAGAGGCAGGTCGCGGAGGCGGAGGCGGTCAAGCTCCGCGACGACGCGGCCACCGAGTCCGAGCGGCTGATCACCTCCGCGCAGGACCGGGCGGAGAGCATCCTGAACGCCGCGCAGCAGGAGGCCGAGCGCCGGGTGGCCGAGGCCACCGCCACCGCCGAGCAGAGGCTCGCCCACGCCGGAAACGAGGCGGAGGAGACGGTCAACGCGGCCCGTGCCGAGTCCGAGGAGACCCTGCGCAGCGCCCGTGCCGAGGCCGACCGGATGGTCACCTCGGCGAGGAGGGAGGCGGAGCAGACCGTCGAGCACGCCCGCGCCGAGGCCGAGTCCACGCTGAACGCGGCCCACTCGGAGGCACGGGCGACGGTCATCGCCGCCAACACCGAGGCGCACTCCACGCTGTCGTCGGCCCAGCAGCGGGCCAGCGCCCTGGACGAGACCACCGGCCGCCGGGTCGTCTACCTCACCGACACCCACCACGAGGTCATGCGCCGCCTGCACGAGATGGGTGCCGTCCTGGGCGACCTGCTGCACCGGGAGAGCAGTGCGGGTCCGCTGGTCGACGAGGACGCGGTGCTGCCCCCGGCCCGTGTCCAGCCCGCGCTGACGGCTCCCGCCCCGGTCGAGGCCACCAACGATGTCTCCGGGGTCTCCGGGGTCTCCGGGGTCTCGGGGGCCCCCGACGAGACGCCGGGCGCCGCGTCGGACGGCACCGAGGCGCCGGCGGGGTACGCGGAGCACACCGGATCCGAGGGTGCGCGAGGCGCCGAGCCCGATGACGCCGCACCCGACCTGGAGTCCGTACGGGTGATCGTGGAAGACGACGCCCCCCGCGAGGACGCCGGTGACCGTTCTGCCGAGGAGCTTGAGGTGTACGACGACACCGACGTCGACCTCGCCCGGGCCGCGGGAAAGAACGGGGGGAGGTACGCCGCTCCCCACCAATGAGGTCCCCTCGCCCCGAAGCGCGTGAACGGGTATCGGCGCGCGTGACCGTGGATCTCAGCGGTGCCGCGGGGATCATGAGCGGGCCCGCGTGGTTTCGGAGACCGGCGCGTGATCGTGGGTCCGCGGCGTGGTCGGAGCCCGGAGCCGTCCGGAGGTCAAGCGGAAGCCCCCGCCCCCGATAGGGTCGAGGGCTTCCGCGATTGGGGGCCCGGCGCCGGGACCGCATCGGATCCGCTCACCCCGGCACCGGGCGGTCTTCAAGTGCCCGTTTCCGGCTCCGCCTCGCCGGAACGTTCCCGCTGGGCGTGTAGTTGCTCACGCAGTTCCTCAGGGCCGTCCGCGTCGATGGTCATCGCGCAGCCGACATCACGCTGGGCGGAGGTCAGCGGGTGGTGGCGGGTTGCCCACCACCTGCCCGCGTCGCTCCGCCAGATCGTCCAGTCGGGGAACTCCCGGGCGATTTCCGCTAGATGTCGGTCGAAAGACATCCGTGCACCTTCCCCGCGCCCAGGCCCGTCTTTGCGACGTTCCACCTCTGACGGTGAGGCACTTCTCTAGAGAAATCAATGATCGTGAAGGACAGGTCAACCTATCGGTTGACGGATGGTCTTGAACTATGAGTCGAAGTCGTACTGAAGTACGTAAGAGGCGGCGTCCAGCACCATCTCGTTGACCTCGACGGCGACGCCGTCGGTGGTGCGGGCGACCCGGGCGATCACGATGACCGGGGTACCGGCGGGCAGGTCGAGCTGGACGGTCTCGTGGGGATGGGGCATGCGGGCGCGGATCTCCTCGGTGAAGTGCGCCGGGGCGTGGCCGAGCTCGCCGAGGCGCGCGTAGACGCCCCCCGGTCCGGTGTCCTCCCTTGTGATCGCGGTCCCCTCCACCAGTTCGGCGGGGAAGTGGGAGACCGACAGTTGCACCGGCCGCCCGTTCACCGAGTAGCGCCGCCTGCGGACCCACACCTCGGGGCTGTCCAGCACCCGTGCCACGGAGTCCTCGGCCCGCTCCCGGTCGATGTCCACCTCGTCCACGGTGTAGGGGCGGCCCTCGGTGTCGGAGTCCCAGATGGCCGCGCCGCGCCCCCATCTGTCACGAGAGAGCCGCCGGGAGCCGTGTCGCCTGATCGGGCGGAACTGCCTGACATACACCCCCGAGCCGCGTTTGGGGACGGCCAGTCCTTCGTTGATTAACACGGAAAGGGCCTGTCTGGCGGTGGCGCGGGCTATGCCGTGCCGTGCCATCAGGGCGTTCTCGCCCGGAAGCCGATCCCCGTCTCGGAGATCGCCGGACAGGATCGCTTCGCGAAGCCCGTCGGCGATGCGCCGATAGATCGGGGGCTCGGGAGGTACCGGGGACTGCTGCACGTTCGATCACCCTCTGTCACCAACCGGGTTTGGCGTCTCCAGAGAACTTGCCCCGTCTTGTCCACGATCGCACAGATACAGGGGTTGGTAACCTGTTTCTTTTGGGAGGTATCGTGCCAGTGTGGCGAGCTTAAGGAGTTTCTCCGGTCCGTTACCGTGGAACGATCCCAGCCGCTATTCGGTCGGCCCACCACCGGCGCGTCACGGTCGCGGCCAGCACGGCACCCGCCGTGTTGACGATCACGTCGTCGACGGAGCTCACCCGCCCCAGGCGCAGGACGTACTGGAGGATCTCCACGGTGAGTGAGGAGCCCGCCGCCACGGCCGCGATCCGGGCGAGCGAGGCGAGGCGCGCCGAGCGCACCGGGAGCATGGCGCCGAGCGCGGCGAAGACCAGAAGGTTCCCGCCGACCTGCACGAACGCCGCCTGTGCCGGCCCGTGGAGGGTCGCCCACAGGTCCACCAGGGGGAGCAGGCTGACGTCGGAGTCGCCCGCCCGAGGAGTGAGGATCATCCAGATCCAGGGGGCGGTCCCGGTCACCGCGACCACGTCGGCCAGGGCGGTGCGGACGGGGCAGGGGTGACCCTTGCGGGCGCGGTGGCGGGCCAGCACATGGATGGCGACAACGGCCACCGGGACCGCGAGGAAAGTCGCTATAACGATATTTCCCCATAGCTGCCATGCCTGGTGCATGAGGCAATGATGCCGGTGCGCGAAGCCCGGCCGGCGGTGCTGTGAGGTTACGAGAAGGTGACCTTCAGGCAAGGGGCGTTCGGGGGTACCGGACCGGAGTGGATCGGTACGGCGTGGGCCGGGGAATTCCGGGAACCGGAACCTCGGGCCGAGCAGTGGCCGGAGTCGAGGCGGGCGGTCGCGGCCGACCCGGGATCAGATGGTTCTGGTCAGGGCGCGGGAGATGCCCAGGGCGGCGGCCTTGACGGCAGGGGCCAGCCGGGTGGGCTGGAAGCGGGCCAGCGGGACCGAGATGGACAGCGCGGCCACGGCCACCCCGTCGCCGAACACCGGGGCCGCGATGCAGGCGCCGCCCAGCTGGGCCTCCTCCCGTTCGTAGGCCAGCCCCGCGGCCTGGATCTGGCCGAGCACCTCCTCCAGGCGCCGGGGGTCGACTATCGAGTGCGGGGTCAGCCGGCGGAGCGGTCGGCCGAGGACCTCGTCGATCAGGTCGGGTCCTGAGTAGGCCAGCAGGGCCTTGCCGATCCCGGTGCAGGTCAGCGGGAGGCGCCCGCCGACGTGCGAGGGCAGCGCGAAGGCCGTCTGGCCACGGATCTTCTCGACGTAGACGACGTCGAGGCCGTCGCGCACGCCCAGGTGGACGGTCTCGTGGGTGGCCTCGTAGAGGTCGTGCATGAAGGGCAGTGCCGCGTGTCTCAGGTCGCGCTCTCCGGGCACGATGCTGCCGAGCTCGAAGAGGCGGCGGCCGAGATAGTAGCCGTCGGGGCGGCGGGTGACCGCGCCGATCGAGGTCAGCTCGGTGAGCAGCCGGAAAGCCGTGGTCTTGGGCAGATGGCAGCGCTCGGCGACGTCGATCAGGCGCAACGGCCCGCCCGTGGGGCGGAACGCGTCAAGCACGAGCCAGGATTTCTCCAGCACGGACAACCGGTCGGGGTTCCGTTTCACGGAACTCATTCTTGCTTATGAACTACCTGGGCCCTATACCCGTATGGAGTGACCCAGCGAAGTACATCCCCGAGGAGAAGTCTTGTCTGACCAGGTGAACCACTTCATCGGTGGGGTGCCGGTCGCCGAGGGCGCGACGTTCGCCACGTACGACCCGGTGACCGGGCTTGTGGTGCGTGAGGTCCGCGAGGCGGACCGGTCCATCGTCGACAGAGCGGTGGCCGCCGCCCGCTCGGCCCTGCCCGCGTGGGCGGCGCTGCCGGTGGCCGAGCGGGCCGCCTGGATGCGCCGCCTCGCCGACGCGATCGAGGAGCGGTTCGAGGATCTGGTGGCCGCGGAGATCGCCGACACCGGCAAGTCGGTCACCCAGACCCGGACCCTGGACATCCCGCGCGGCGCCGCCAACTTCAGGTCGTTCGCCGAGATCGCGGCCCAGCACCCGGAGAACGCGTTCCACCTGACGGACGTGCTGAGCTACACGGTGCGCAAGCCCCTCGGGGTGGTCGCGGTGATCGTGCCGTGGAACCTGCCCTTCCTGCTGGCGACCTGGAAGCTCGGCCCCGCGCTCGTCGCGGGCAACACGGTGGTGGTCAAGCCCTCGGAGCACACGCCCGGCTCGGTCGCGGTGCTCGCGGAGATCGCCGCCTCGATCGGCCTTCCCCCCGGCGTCCTCAACGTCGTGCACGGCTTCGGCGGCGGCTCCACCGGTCAGTTCCTGGTGGAGCACCCGGGTGTGGACGCGGTCACCTTCACCGGTGAGAGCCGCACCGGTTCGACGATCATGAAAGCGGTGGCGGACCGGGTCAAGCCCGTCTCGTTCGAGCTGGGCGGCAAGAACGCGGGGCTGGTCTTCGCCGACGCGGACCTCGACGCGGCGGTCGAGGGGAGCGTGCGGTCGGTCTTCACCAACGGCGGCCAGGTCTGCCTGTGCACCGAGCGGCTGTACGTGGAACGGCCCGTCTTCGAGGAGTTCACCGCGCGGCTGGCCAGGCGCGCGGGGGAGCTGCGGTTCGGCCGCCCTGCCGACCAGGACACCACGATGATGCCGATGATCTCCGCCGAGCACCGGGACAAGGTGCTCTCCTACTACGAGCTGGCCAAGAGCGAGGGTGCCGAGATCCGCGCCGGCGGCGGCGTGCCGCGTTTCGGCGACGACCGCGACGGTGGCTACTACGTCGAGCCGACGGTGCTGACCGGCCTGCCGCAAGACTCCAGGGTGAACCGGGAGGAGATCTTCGGCCCGGTCTGCCACGTCGCCCCGTTCGACACCGAGGCCGAGGCGGTCGGACTGGCCAACGACAGCGAGTACGGCCTGGCGGCGACGGTCTGGACCGCCAACCTGAGCAGGGCCCACCGGGTGGCGCAGTCGTTGGAGGCCGGGCTGGTCTGGGTCAACACCTGGTACCTGCGCGACCTGCGAACCCCCTTCGGAGGAGTGAAGCTGTCCGGCATCGGACGCGAGGGCGGCACGCGCTCGCTGGACTTCTACTCCGAACCCACCACGATCACCATCAGGCTGGAGCCGGGAAATGACTGAGTGGAGCGAGGCCGTCGACGTGCACCGGGATGCGGCCGACCGGTTGCTGGAGGCGGCGCGGAGCGGCAAGCCGTGCGCCCCGGTGCGTGAGACGTTGCCCGACCGGAGCGCCGAGACCGGCTACGCCGTACAGGAGATCAACACCAGGCGGGCGCTGGCGGAGGGGCGGCGGCTGGTCGGCAGGAAGATCGGACTGACCTCCCCTGCGGTCCAGCGCCAGCTCGGCGTGGACCGGCCGGACTTCGGGATGCTCTTCGCCGACATGGCCTACCTCGACGGCCTGCCCGTCCCGACCGACCGCTTCCTGCAGCCCAGGGCCGAGGCGGAGGTGGCACTGGTCCTCGGCGCCGACCTGGAGGGCGGCCCCTTCACGGTCGCCGACGTGATCCGGGCGGTCGACTTCGTGCTGCCCGCGATCGAGATCGTGGACAGCCGCGTCGCGGAGTGGGACATCACGCTCGTCGACACGGTCGCCGACAACGCCTCCAGCGGCGCGTTCGTCCTCGGCAACACCCCGGTCGAACTGCGCGGCCTGGACCTGCGCCTGGCCGGGATGACCATGAGCAAGAACGGCCTGGAGGTCTCCACCGGCGCGGGCGCGGCCTGCCTCGGACACCCGCTCAACGCCGCGGTCTGGCTGGCCGACGCGCTGGGCCGCACGGACTTCCCGCTGCGCGCCGGGGACGTCGTGCTCACCGGCGCGCTCGGCCCGATGGTCGGCGTCGAGTCCGGCGATGTTTTCGAAGCACACATCGAGGGCCTCGGCTCGGTCAGGGCGGTGTTCTCATGAAGATAGCGATCATCGGTTCGGGGAACATCGGCACCGACCTGATGTTCAAGGCACTGCTGTCGAAGAAGGTCGAGGTCTTCGCGATGGCGGGCATCGACCCCGACTCCGACGGCCTGGCCCGCGCCCGCCGTCGCGGGGTCGCCACCACCCACGAGGGCGTCGAGGGCCTGGTCGCGCTGCCCGGGTTCGCCGACGTGGACGTTGTCCTCGACGCGACCTCGGCCGGCGCGCACCGGCACAACGACAAGGTGCTGCGGGCGCACGGCAAGCGGGTCATCGACCTGACCCCCGCCGCCCTCGGCCCCTACGTGGTGCCCCCGGTCAACCTGGAGGCGCACCTCACCGAGCCGAACCTCAACATGGTCACCTGCGGCGGGCAGGCCACGATCCCGATCGTCGCGGCGGTCGCCTCGCAGGTGCCCGTCCGGTACGCGGAGATCGTCGCCTCGATCGCCTCCCGGTCGGCGGGGCCCGGCACCCGGGCCAACATCGACGAGTTCACCGAGACGACCTCCCGGGCGATCGAGCAGGTCGGCGGGGCGGCCAAGGGCAAGGCGATCATCGTCCTCAACCCGGCGGAGCCGCCGCTGATCATGCGTGACACGGTCTACTGCCTGGTGGACGAGTGTGACGAGCCGGCGGTGGTGGAGGCCGTGCGGGCCATGGTGGAGCGGGTCCGCGACTACGTGCCCGGCTACCGGCTCAAGCAGGACGTGCAGTTCGAGAAGATCCCGGCCGGGGAGCCGCTCCCCGACGGCACCCGCGACGGCGGCGTCAAGGTGACCGTCTTTCTGGAGGTGGAGGGCGCCGCCCACTACCTGCCCGCCTACGCGGGCAACCTCGACATCATGACCTCCGCCGCGCTGCGCACGGCCGAGCGCCTGGCCGAGGACCGTACCGACGACGAAGGCGCGCGCGCGGAGGTGAAGGCGTGAAACTGTACGTTCAGGACGTGACGCTGCGGGACGGCATGCACGCCATCCGGCACCGTTACACCGTCGCCCAGGCCGCCGAGATCGCCGCGGCCCTCGACGCCGCCGGGGTGGCGGCGATCGAGATCGCGCACGGCGACGGCCTCTCCGGGGGCAGCTTCAACTACGGCGTGGGCGCGCACACCGACGATGAGTGGATCGAGGCGGTCGCCGGGGCCGTGAGCCGGGCGAGGCTGACCACCCTGCTGCTGCCCGGTATCGGCACCATCGACGACCTCAAGCGCGCCCACGCGCTCGGCGTCACCTCGGTCAGGGTCGCCACCCACTGCACCGAGGCCGACATCTCCGCCCAGCACATCGCCACCGCGCGCGAGCTCGGCATGGACGTGTCCGGATTTTTGATGATGTCGCATATGGCGGAGACCGAGGAACTGGCCAGGCAGGCCAAGCTCATGGAGTCGTACGGCGCGCAGTGCGTCTACGTGACCGACTCCGGTGGCCGGTTGACCATGGACGGGGTCAGGGAGCGGATCCGGGCCTACCGCTCGGTGCTCGACGAGGGCACCGAGATCGGCATCCACGCCCACCACAACCTGGGGCTGGGCGTGGCCAACTCGGTGGTCGCGGTGGAGAACGGCACCTACCGGGTGGACGCCTCCCTGGCCGGGATGGGCGCGGGTGCGGGCAACTGCCCGATCGAGGTGTTCGTCGCGGTGGCCGACCTGATGGGCTGGGACCACGGCTGTGACCTGAACGCCCTGATGGACGCGGCGGACAACCTGGTCAGGCCGCTGCAGGACCGGCCGGTCCGGGTGGACAGGGAGACGTTGACGCTTGGCTACGCCGGTGTCTACTCCAGCTTCCTGCGGCACGCCGAGGCGGCCTCGGCGCGGTACGGGGTCGACACCCGGACCATCCTGACCGAGGTGGGTCGCCGCCGGATGGTGGGCGGTCAGGAGGACATGATCGTGGACATCGCGCTGGACCTCGCACGTTCGGGAGAGCAGTCATGACCGACATCCACAAGCTCGCCGCGGTCCTGGACGAGGCCATCCGTACCGGTCGCGCGGTGCCCAGGCCCGAGCAGGACTACGGCGTGGCCGACGCCTACCGGGTGCAGGAGGAGCTGATCCGGCTCCGTCTTTCGCGGGGGGACCGGCTGGCCGGGGTGAAACTGGGCTTCACCAGCGAGGGCAAGCGCCGCCAGATGGGCGTGCACGACATCATCTTCGGCCGGGTGCCGGAGTCGTCGGTCATCGGTGACGGTTCGTACGCGGACGTGTCCGGCTACATCCACCCGAGGGCGGAGCCGGAGGTCGTCTACCTCATCGGGCGGCGCATCGCGTCGCCGGCCGACGCGTTCGCACCGGACGCCGTCGCGGCCGTCGCCCCCGGTATCGAGGTCATCGACTCGCGCTACGAGGACTTCAGGTTCTCGCTGCCCGACGTGATCGCCGACAACACCTCGGCCGCCGGATACGCCGTCGGCCAGTGGCAGCCCTACGACCCGTCCCGGTGGAACCTGGGCGTCGTGCTGGAGATCGACGGGCGCGTGGTCCAGGTCGGGTCGACCGGCGCCATCCTGGGCGACCCGCGCCGGGCCCTCGCGGAGGCCGCACGCCTGGCCGGACAGATCGGGATGGTCCTGGAGCCGGGGTGGATCCTGCTCGCCGGTGCCGCCACCCCGGCCGAGCCGCTCGCGCCGGGCGCGCGGGTACGGGCCGAGATCCAGCACCTGGGATCGGTGTCGTTCACCGCGTCCGCGTCCGAAGAGAAGTCCTGAAGGGGCGCCGGGATGCCGCCGGCGCCCGCGGGAGAGGAGAGAGAGCATGAGTGACGGGCTCGTCGTCACCGGGAAGGCCACCCCCAGGGGAAGGTTTCCGCACGTCAAGCGGGCGGGTGACTTCCTGTACGTGTCCGGGACCAGTTCGCGCAGGCCGGACAACACGATCGTCGGCGCCGAGGCCGACGAGTTCGGCACGGTCACGCTCGACATCGCCGAGCAGACCCGGGCGGTGATAGAGAACATCGAAGACATCCTCCGGGCGGCCGGAGCCGATCTGCGCGATCTCGTGCAGGTCACCACCTACCTGGTGAACATCAACGACTTCGGCGGGTACAACGCGGTCTACGCGGAGTACTTCGACGAGGCCGGACCGACCCGCACTACAGTGGCCGTTCACCAGTTGCCGCATCCGCATCTGCTCATCGAAATTCAGGCCGTGGCCTACCGACCGGAGGGGCGCCCGTGATCCCACCCATCGACTTCACCAAGTGGATCGACGAGCACGCCCACCTGCTCAAGCCGCCGGTGGGCAACAAGATGGTCTTCGAGGGCTCCAGTGACTTCATCGTCATGGTCGTCGGCGGGCCGAACGCGCGGACCGATTTCCACATCGACCCGTACGAGGAGCTCTTCTACCAGATCCGCGGCAACATGCACGTCAACCTCATGACCCCCGAAGGACCGCAGACCGTGCACGTGCGCGAGGGGCAGATGTGGCTGCTCCCGCCGAACACGCCGCACTCGCCGCAGCGCCCCGAGGAGGGTTCCGTCGGCCTGGTGGTGGAGCGGATCAGGCCGGAGGGCGTGCTGGAGAGGTTCCTCTGGTACTGCCCGGAGTGCAGCGCCGTGGTCCACGAGGTGGAGCTTCAGGTCCGCGACATCGTGACCGACCTGCCGCCGATCTTCCAGGCGTTCTACGCCGACGAGAAGGCGCGCACCTGCGGGAACTGCGGCGCCGTCCACCCCGGCAAGGGATAGCCGTTGATCATTGATGTGCACACCCACCACGTCCCCAGGGGCTGGCCGGATCTCGGCTGGCCGGGGGCGCCACGGCTCCGGGTCGACTCCGAGCGGGAGGCCGTGATCCTGCTCGGGGACCGGGAGTTCCGCCGGATCGCCGACGACTGCTGGAACCCCTCGGTCCGCCTGGAGCGGATGGACGCCGACGGAGTGGACGTCCAGGTCGTCTCGCCGACGCCGGTCTTCTTCTGCTACGAGCGCCCGGCGGCGGAGGCGGTACGGGTCGCGAGGATCTTCAACGACCTGGCGCTGGAGATCTGCGCCTCCGAACGGCTGGTGCCGTTCTGCCAGGTGCCGCTCCAGGACCCCGACCTGGCCTGTGCCGAGTTGGACCGGTGCATGGCCGCCGGGCACGCGGGCGTCGAGATCGGCAACCACGTCGGTGACCGTGACCTCGACGACGAGGGAGTCGTCCAGTTCCTCCAGCACTGCGCCGCCGTGGGCGCGCCCGTCTTCGTGCACCCCTGGGACATGGCGGGTGGGCCCCGGCTGGAGCGCTGGATGGCGCAGTGGCTGGTCGGCATGCCCGCGGAGACGCACCTGTCGGTGCTCGCCCTGATCCTGGGCGGTGTCCTCGATCGGGTGCCGGACACACTGCGCCTCTGCTTCGCGCACGGCGGCGGCTCGTTCGCCTTCTGGCTCGGCCGGTTCGAGAACGCCTGGCACCGCCGGGGTGACCTCGTCGGGGTCTCCGAGTTCCCGCCGTCGCACTACCTCGACCGGTTCAGCGTGGACTCGGTGGTCTTCGACGAGCGGGCGCTGCGGCTGCTGGTCGACACGATGGGAGAGGACCGGGTCATGCTCGGCTCCGACTTCCCCTACCCGCTGGGCGAGTCGCCGGTGGGCTCGCTGATCCGAGGGGCGGGGTTCCTCTCCGAGGACGCCCGCGCCAAGCTGCTCGGCGGCAACGCCACCCGGTTCCTGGGCCGCTGACCCGGCGGCGAGCCGGGGAGCCCGGGTGCGGCGGGACCGGTCTCGGTCCCGCCGCGCCCGGGGTGCCACCTGATCCGCTGTGACGGCATGATGGAAGGGTTGCCAGCACCTACCCCGGAGATGACTCGTGGCCATCAGCCGTGCGGAGTGCGTCGCGCTCGACGCCGCCGATCCCCTCAAGCGGATCAGGGACGAGTTCGTCCTGCCCGACGGGACGATCTACCTGGTCGGCAACTCGCTCGGCGCTCCGCCGAAGGCCGCCGCGGCCGCGGTCACGCGGACCGTGGAGCAGGAGTGGGGCGGCCGGCTGGTCGGCGCCTGGAACGTCTCCGGCTGGTACGACCTGCCGCTGACCACCGGTGACAGGATCGCCCCGCTGATCGGCGCGGGCCCCGGCCAGGTGGCGGTGGGCGAGAGCACCTCGATCGCCATCGTCAAGGCCGTGTCCGCCGCCCTGGGCCTGCGGCCGGAGCGCCGGGTCGTCGTCTCGGACCTGGCCAACTTCCCCACCGACCGTTACGTGGTCCAGGGGCTGGCGGAGGCGCTGGGCGGCTACGAGATCCGCGACGTCACCGGCCTTGACGACCTCTCCGGCGCTCTCTCCGAGGACGTCGCGTGCGTGCTGCTGTCGGAGGTGGACTACCGGACCGGTGCCCGTCACGACACGGCGGCGGTCACCACGCTGGTCCAGGCGGCGGGCGCGCTGATGATCTGGGACCTGTGCCACAGCGCCGGCGCGTACCAGGTGGACGTCTCGGCGGCCGACTTCGCGGTCGGCTGCACCTACAAGTACCTGAACGGCGGTCCGGGATCCCCGGCCTTCGTCTACGTCCACCCGGACCACCAGGCAGCGGGGCGGCACATGCTGACCGGCTGGCACGGTCACGCGGAGCCGTTCGCGTTCGAGCCGGACTTCCGTCCCGCCGACGGCATCCGGCGCTTCACCGTGAGCACCCCGCACGTGGTGTCCTACGCCCCGCTCAACGCCTCGCTCGACATCTGGGAGCGCGTCGACCTGGCCGCCGTGCGGGCCAAGAGCGTGGCACTGACCTCGCTCTTCATCGAGCTCGTCGAGGAGTTCTGCGCGCCGTACGGGCTGGGGCTCCTCTCGCCCAGGGACCCGGAGCGGCGGGGCAGCCAGGTCAGCTTCAGCCACCCGGACGGCTATCCGGTCATGCGCGCCCTGATCGACCGCGGTGTCCACGGTGACTTCCGCGCCCCCGACGTCCTCAGGTTCGGCTTCGCGCCGCTCTACATCCGTTTCGTGGACGTCTACGACGCGGCCGTGACCCTGGCCGAGGTGCTGGAGAAGGAGAGCTGGCGCGACGACCGCTACAGCCGACGCCTCGCCGTCACCTGAGCATCCGCCCCTCGGCGGGGGATGCTCAGCGGTCGCCCGGCTTGCGTCCCCTGAACATCGGGCGCCTGGTCTCCCAGTATCTCCAGCCCTCCACCCGCGCGGGGATGTTGGCCATGCCGGCGGTGACCTTGCGTACGCGGCAGTTGTAGACCCGGCGCCACGCCGTGAAACTCACCCGGTATCCGAAGACGCGGTACCACAGGTTTCCGTACATGCCGTCGCTGATTTCCCGGGTGTATTCGTGTCCGGTCTCGATGATGTACTCGTCCGCGAGCAGCGGGCTCACAAAGTTTCGCAGCTGGCGGATCAGTTTGCCTGTTTCGATCTCGCTGATCTTTTCTCTTTCTAGTTCCATCTCGGCGTACACGCGGTGTTGCCGGGTGACCGACGCCGCCATTGTGCCGCCGGGACCGTCGATGAACCGGGTACGGGGAATGAAGAAATTCTTTGGCCTGAAGGAATGGAATCTGAAGAAGGACCTCGGCCTGCACTTCCTGCGTGCCTGTTCCGCGAGCGAAGGGCGGGAGTCGCCGGAACCGGCGGTGGCGAGGGGCTCGGTGCTGACCGAGGCGATGGGTGAGGTCGGGTTGGGCGGCGGCTCGGCGAGCGCGGACGAGGTGGTGGACGAGGTGGTGATCGAAGAGGGCTCAGCGTCGGCCGAGGTGCTGGTCGAGGTGCTGGTCGAGGCGGCGGGCGGGGAGGTGGGCGAGGTCGGGGCGGGGGGTGGGACGTTGGGCGCGGACGCGGCCGCGGGTGTGGAAACGGTGACGGCGAGGGCCATGGAGAGGGAACCGGCCAAGGACAATACGGCCGTCCCTTTCATCGACCGACGTCCCTTGTGCCGGTTGCGTGGAACCATCGGGTTTGTTTGAGGTTCGGGGGTGGACACGGAGACCGCACTCCCTTCCACACGCGATCCACGATCGATCCGCTGGTCGGAATGTGGCCTCTGCCGTTATATGGAACCACTCAGCGCGACAGTGACGATGCTTACAGCCGGGATTCGCCGCCACGCGGTGCCACGCCGACCCCCACCCCACCGAACAGGGAAAGAACGAGTGAAAAGGCGTCCATGCCGCCCGCCCGAGTGCCGCCCCGTTTTTCCGTGCCCCCGTTTCCCGGCGCCTTCGTGACGGGCCTCAGCGGGGAACGATCGGCAAGGTGATGAAGGAGTCGGGGAAGACGGTCTGGTGCTGGACGACGAACTCGTCCAGCGCCGATTCCGCGGAGGTGCGGCCGTTGCCGGGGTTGAGGTCGAACCGCGGGAAGTTGGAGCTGGAGATCTCCACGCGGATGCGGTGCCCGGCTTTGAAGACCTGGCTGGTGGCCACCAGGCTGATCATGAACTCGGCGGGGCTGTCCGGCTCGGTGCGGGCCCTGAGGATGCCGTCGATCACGCTCATCGCGCGGCCGTCGGGGTGGACGTCGACCAGCTTGGCCGTCCAGTCGGTGCTGACCGCCGAGGTCGCCGCCCGCAGCGCGACCTGGAGCGGGCCGGTCACCTCGATGTCCGATTCGAGGACGTCGGTGGTGAAGCAGAGCACGTCGTGCCGGAGCTCCACCTCGCGCTGGTCCTGCGGGCCGACATTGGTGGCGTCGGCGAGCAGTAGCGGGCCTCCCACGGTGGGAACCGGATCACGGGGATCGAACACGAACGTGGCGGGGGCGGTCCTCGCGGGGGCGTCGGTCGACAGGCTGCCGTCGGAGCGCAGGTGGTAGCGGGTGTCGACGGCGCGGGCCGGCGGCCAGGCCTCCTCGTCCCGCCACACGTTGTCACCCATCACGAAGATTCGCACGGCCGGACCGTGGTCCGCGCCGCGCAGGAACTCCAGTTGCCGGCTCTCCAGCCGGGCCGCCGCCGCCGAGGCGGCGAAGCCGAAGTCGAGGGCACCGGTGCCCGCCGCGCCGGGACCGTGTGACCAGGGCCCGATGATCAGCGGACCACCCAGGCGGCGGTGGTTCTCCAGGGTGCCGGCGAGGAACAGGTCGAACCAGCCGGCCGTGTGCATGACCGGCACCTCGATCCGGTCGTGCCGCAGCGTCTCGGCCAGGCCCTCCCAGTAGGCGTCCCGCCTCGGGTGCGAGGTCCACTCCTGCCACCACGGGATGGCCGGTATGTCGCGGAGCGGGAGTGTCCGCGCGGCCCGCGCGGGATCGCCGATGACGGGCAGCAGCGCGCCGAGCCCGGCACCCACGTCCTCGCCCGCCGCCATCCTGTGCATCAGGTCGAGCATCGACTGCATCGATCCCCAGTTCAGCGCCGAACCCAGGGCGAACGCCCCGCCGTGGTACTTCAGCCCGTCGTAGAAGTCGTGCGGCGTCATGGACGCGACCACGGCCTTCAGCCCCGGCGGGCGCGTCGCCGCGGCCTGGAGCGCGCATCCGGCGAGGTACGACATCCCGGACGCCACGACCTCGCCGTTCGACCACGGCTGGGCGGTGATCCACTCGATGGTGTCGTAGCCGTCCGTCCCCTCGTCCAGCCAGGGCCGGAACGTGCCGTCACTGCTGCCGCGCCCCCGGCAGTGCTGGAGCACCACCGCGAACCCGGCCTCCAGCGCGGGGATCGTCGGCGTCATCCGGAACGAGCCCTCCCCGTACGGGGAGCGGACCAGCATGGTCGGGAACGGCCCGCCGGAGGCGGGGCGGTAGACGTCGCCGCGCAGGATCGTGCCGTCGCGCATGGGGACGGGGGTGTCGTGCTCGGCGGCGAGGGGGAGCGCTGCGCGGTCGAGTTTCGCCATGGGGGCTCCTCAGGTCAGGGTGTAGGCGTCGTAGCGGACGGCATCGGCGGTGCGGGACGCCGAGGCCACGGCCAGGGTGCGGTTGAGCCACAGGTAACGTTCGTCGCCGGTCTCGAAGCGGCAGAACAGCCGGAAGTAGTACTCGCCAGGGTCGACGGGCTCGCCCCGAGACAGGCGCTCCAGGACGGGGGGAGGGCCGTGCCGCACCCCGCTGGTGGAGATGAACAGGTGCGCGCCGTCGTGGGTGCGCAGCGTGTAGCGGGTGTCGATGCTGGCCATGCCGTCGGCGTGCAGGACCTGCCAGTCGGCGCCGCCGGGCAGCACGGTCCCGGAGAGGCGCGGCCCCTCGAACGACCCGCCCACGATGTTGATCACCCGGCGCCTGCCCCACTGGGAGTCGCCGAGGTCGAGGATCGGGTCGAGTTCCACGTGAAACACGGCGAGCGGTTCGAGGTTCACCGCGTCACGCTCCAGGACGGGCGCTCGTTCAGCGACACCGGGTCGAAGCCCGCGGTGCGCTTGTACGACGCGGCGATCTCGGTCCGCTCGGCGAGGGGGACGACCCGCTCGATGTCGTCGAAGCCGTCCGGGGCACGCTCGTGGGCGAGCCTCATCACCACCTCGGGGCCCATCTGCCGGTTGGACAGCTGCAGCGCGGTGGTCACCGGGCGGCGGGCCGCCTCGTAGGCGGCGAGGTCGCCGTGCGCGAGGGAGTGGGCGAGCACCCGGGCATCGATGATCGCCTGGGAGGCGCCGTTGGAGCCGATCGGGTACATGGCGTGGGCGGCGTCGCCCAGCAGGGTCACGTTGCCCGACGTCCAGTACGGCAGCGGGTCGCGGTCGACCATCGGGTACTCGTACGCCGCCTCGGCACCGGAGATGATCCCGGGCACGTCCAGCCAGTCGAACCGCCAGTCCGCGAAGTGCTCGACGATCCGCTGGGGATCCGCCGGGCGGTTCCAGTCGCCCCGGGCCGGAGCCTCGCCGTCCAGCGGGCGTTCGGCGATCCAGTTGATCAGTGTCCGCCCGCCCGTCTCGATCGGATAGGCCACGAACTTCCGCGTGCCGTCCCCGGCCATGATCATGGATCGCCCGGTCAGGAACGGCTCGCCGTAGGTCGTGCCGCGCCACAGGACCAGCCCGTTCCAGGGCGGTGGTCCCTCGCCGGGGAACAGGTGCGCCCGGACCGCCGAGTGGATGCCGTCCGCTCCGACCAGCAGGTCGTCCGCCTCGATCCGCAGGTCGCCCGTCCCGATCCGCAGGCCGTCCACGCCGGACCCGGGGCGCGGGCCGGTGGAGACGACGCGGCTGTCGGTCCGCACGGCCTGCGCGCCGAGGCGCTCGATCACGGCCTCCAGCAGGAGCATCTGCAGACGTCCGCGGTGGATCGAGTACTGCGGCCAGCCGTATCCCGCGCCCAGGCCCCTGGGCTCCGACCAGATCGGCGTGCCGTACCGGTTGAAGTAGGCCAGCTCCCCGGTGGCCACCCCGATCTCGGCCAGCCGCTCCGCGAGGCCGAGCTCGGTGAGCTCGCGCACGGCGTGCGGCAGCAGGTTGATGCCCACGCCCAGCGGGCGGATCTCCCCGGCGGCCTCGCACACGACCACGTCCTCGAAGCCGGCGGCGTGCAGGCTGAGCGCTGTCGCCAGCCCGCCGATGCCGCCTCCGGCGATGACCACCCGCACAGGCGCCTCCCGTAGATTGTTATGGCCGTAACAATATTCACGACGGACCTCTCGTTGCGCAAGACTTGGCCGATGGACAGAGCAGACCTCCGGTACGCCGCCTACGCGCGTGAGCGCCTGGCGGCCATGCCGCCCCCGGCCGACGCCGAGGCCTTCGCGCTGGCCTACAACCTGCTCCAGCTGGCCTACCTGCTCGTCACGGACCTGGAGACGCGCATCCACCGCCCGCGAGGCTGGACCCTTCCCGGCTTCCGCCTGATGTTCAAACTCTGGCTGCTCGGCCCCACCCAGCCCGCCAGGCTCGCGGAGATCTCCGCCACGTCCCGCTCCGCGGTGACCAACGCGGTCAACACCCTTGAGCGGGACGGCCTGGTCGAGCGCCGCCCGCTCCCCGAGGACAGGCGGGCCGTGGTGGTCGGCCTCACCCCGGCGGGCGAGGCGGCGGTCCGTGAGGTCTTCGCCGAGCAGACGAGCAGGGAACAGGAGTGGTTCTCCTGTCTGCGGGCCGATGAGCGCGAGAACCTCACGGACCTTCTCGGCCGGGTCCTCGCCGCCCGGCCGGGGGACGCCCCCTGACCAGAGCCGGCTGAGCAGAGTCGACACGGGCCGGCTCGGGTGCCAGAGGCCGCTCGGTCCACAGGGCGGGTGCCGTCCGGCTCAGGGGCGCGGGATGCTCCGCAGATTCGCCTTCGCCATGTCGACCATGCGCCCGACCCCGCCGGTGAGCACGATCTTGCCCGCGGCCAGGGCGAACCCCTTCACCTGCTCGGGGGTGATGCGCGGTGGCATGGCCAGCACGTCGGGGTCGGTGACCACGTCCAGCAGGAAGGGCCCGGGGGTCGCGAAGGCGCGGGCCAGGGCCTCCCGTACGTCCGCGGGGTTCTCCACCCGCAACGATTCGATGCCGGCCGCGGCGGCGATCGCCGCGTAGTCGACGGGAGCGTGGTCGGTGCCGAAGTCGGGCAACCCGTCCACCATCATCTCCAGCTTCACCATGCCGAGCGAGGAGTTGTTGAACACCACCGTCTTCACCGGCAGGTCGTGCAGCCGGACCGTGAGCAGCTCCCCGAGGAGCATGCCGAGCCCGCCGTCCCCCGACAGCGAGACGACCTGCCGCCGGCGGTCGGTGAACTGGGCGCCGATGGCGTGCGGGAGCGCGTTGGCCATGCTCCCGTGCGCGAACGAGCCGATGATGCGGCGGCGGCCGTTGGGACTGAGATAGCGGGCGGCCCAGACGTTGCACATCCCGGTGTCCACCGTGAACACCGCGTCGTCGTCGGCGAGCTCGTCCATCAGGTTCGCGACGTACTCGGGGTGGATCGGGCGGTGGTGCTCGATGTCGCGCGTGTACGCCGCCACCACGTTCTCCAGCGCCTTCAGATGCCTGGCCAGCATCCTGTCGAGCTGGCGGCGGTCCGTCTTCTGCGTGACGTGCGGCAGCACCGCGCGGATCGTCGCGCCGACATCGCCGTGTACGGCCAGCTCCAGCGGGGTCCTGCGGCCCAGCCGTGCCGGGTCGTGGTCGATCTGGACCGTGCGCGCCCCCGGCAGGAAGTCGTCGTAGGGGAAGTCGGTCCCCGCCAGTACCACCAGGTCCGCCTCGCGCATCGCGTCGTAGCAGGCGCCGTAGCCGAGCAGCCCGCTCATCCCCACGTCGTAGGGGTTGTCGTACTGGATCCATTCCTTGCCGCGCAGCGCGTGCCCGACCGGTGCCAGGGTGCGCCCGGCCAGCCCCATGACCTCCTCGCGGGCGTGGCGCGTCCCGGCGCCGCAGAACAGCATCACCTTCTCGGCGCGGTTCAGCGCCTCGGCCAGCTCGGCCACCTGGTCGGCGGGCGGCACGACGGTGCCGGTCCGGGTCAGGAAGTCGTGCTCACCGGTGGCGCGGGCGGTGGACATGCTCGCCACGTCACCGGGGAGCACCACCACCGAGACGCCGCCGAGGCCGATCGCCTGCTGTACCGCGATGCGCAGCACCCGGGGCATCTGCTCGGGCGTGCCGACCATGTCGCAGAAGTGGCTGCACTCCACGAAGAGACGCCCCGGATGGGTCTCCTGGAAGAAGCCGGTGCCGATCTGAGTGGAGGGGATGTGCGAGGCCAGCGCGAGCACGGGGGCGCCGCTGCGGTGGGCGTCGTAGAGCCCCTGGATCAGGTGGGTGTTGCCGGGGCCGCAGCTGCCCGCGCAGGCCGCCAGGCGCCCGGTGATCTGCGCCTCGGCCGCGGCGGCGAACGCCCCCGCCTCCTCGTTGCGTACGTGGACCCACTCGATGTGGCCGGACTTCCTGACCGCGTCGACCACCGGGTTCAGGCTGTCGCCCACCACCCCGTAGATCCTTTCCACCCCGGCCTGGCGGAGAACCTCGATGAACTGCTCGGCGACGGTCGCCATGGTGCCCCCTCGTGTATGGCGTCACCGGTGTACCTCACCGCATTTCGCCGCGTCACTCCCCGGGGAGGCGTTCGACCGGCCGCACGGTGTGTCGCTCGGCGGCGGGACCGCTGTTTGCTTACCGAGTAAAAGGCTCATGTTCGGACATGATGTGGCGTGGGGGATACGTTCTTTAGGGAGAGGGGATACGTCCCGCCGAAAGCCTGTCACTTTCCGTGGTGCGCCGCTTACCATGCGACGGAGGTCACCCACTCTCGGAAGGCTCTACATGACCGGGCAGAACTCCGCGACCGCGTCTGACTACGTGTTCGACAACGACGGGGATCACTCGTCCGACCAGCACCGCTACCTCGCCCAGCTCCTTGACCCGCTGACCTTCGAGCGCCTCGCCCTGACCGGCGTCGGAGCCGGCTGGAACTGCCTGGAGGTCGGGGCCGGCGGGGGCAGCGTGGCGCTCTGGCTGGCCGAGCGGGTGGCGCCCGACGGGCGCGTGCTGGCGACCGACATCAAACCCGGCCTGATCCCGTCCAGGCCGGGGCTGACCGTCGTCCGCCACGACATCGTCGCCGACCCGCTGCCGGTGGACGCGTTCGACCTGATCCACGCCCGGCTCGTGCTCAGCCACCTGCCCCAGCGCCGCCAGGTGCTGCGGCGCCTGCGCACCGCGCTGCGGCCCGGCGGCTGGCTGCAGATCGACGAGATCGACATCACCCGCTGGGTGGCGCCGCCCACCCCCGGCGGGCGGGAGGGAGAGCTGTACGGGGCCTACATCGCCGCGATGACCCGGGTGCTGGGCGCCGCGGGCAGCGATCCGACCTGGGGCGGTTCCGCCGCGCGGGAGATGGCCGGGGCGGGCCTGGTCGATGTCGACCCGGTGCGCTGGACCGAGGTGTGGGAGCGCGGCTCCGCCGGGCTCGGTCTCCTGATCAGCAACAGTCACCACCTGGAGGAGCGCCTGGCGGAGGCGGGGATGACCGCACGGCAACTCCGGGAGGTCCGCGAGGTCATGTCGGCCCCGGGGTTCAGCGCGCCCTCCTTCGAGATCCACTCGATCCTCGCCCGCAGGGCCTGCGACGGCTGAGGGCGAGACGGGCGCGTCCTGCCGAGCCGGAGAACCGCCCTCGGCCCGGCAGGACGAGACCGGTTCCCGGAAAGGAGGATCCGGGAGGTGGGCCCGGAGATGACATGATCGGGAGAGGGCTAGGCGGGCGGGCCGGGGGTAGAGGCCGTGGCATGACGGTCACGGGCTTCACCGCGCGGATCTCCGAGGCGTGGAAGCGTGCCCGCCACCGCCATGGCTGGCTGGATCACCTGGTGCGCGCCGGGGTGCGCTACGACGAGGTGGACGCCGGACGGCTGTCGGCGGCGCTCACCTACTACTCGTTCTTCGCCGTGTTCGCGCTGGGGCTGCTCGGGTTCGCCATCATCGGCCAGGTCCTCGACGACCCGGAGGTGGTGCACACGGTGCAGGGCTACCTCTCGGAGAACTTCCCCCGGCTGGACGTGCAGGCGCTGCAGGACGCCAGGAGCACGGCCGGCGCGATCGCCTTCGTCGGCCTGCCCATCACCGGCCTGTTCTGGATGGACGCCCTGCGCTCGGCGATCAGGGCCACCTGGCGGATCGAGGAGTATCCGGGCCGCCTCGTGGTGCGCCAGATCATCGACCTGGGAGTGATGGCGGGCCTCGGGCTGCTGCTGTCGGCCTCGCTCGCGGTGGCCTTCGTCGCGGAGACGGTGCTGAACTGGATGTTCCTGCACACGGTGGGCGTCGACGACACGCTGTCGCGATGGCTGCTGTCGGCCGCCGCGTTCGTGCTCGGCCTGGCCGTCAACACCCTGCTGGCGGTCGCCCTGCTCTGCGGCCCGCCTCGGCTGAGACTGCCGCCGAGCCGGGTTCTCGGGCCCGCGCTGCTCATCACCGCCGGCCTGGAGGCACTCAAGTCCCTGGGGCAGTTCTATCTGGAGCTGACGGTGGGCAACCCCGCCTACCAGGTGGTCGCCGGAGCCGTCGGGATGCTGGTCTTCCTCAAGATCCTCAACCAGCTGATCCTCTTCGCGGCGGCGCTCACCGCCACCGGCACCACGGGCACCGTGGTCGACCTGGCCGCCCGCCGCGCCCGCTCCGAGGCGGCGCGTGAGGGCTTCTCGCCGGACGCCCCGCGGAGCCGGGCGGATGATTCCCCGGAGCCGGCTCCGGCCACTCCCCACGACGGCCCGCAAGGCGCCGGGCACCTCGGCACGCGGGATCCGGCCGTCTGATTTTCGGGTGTTCACCGACGTCACGCTCGGTGACCGGGCGTCGGGGGCGATGCCTTGCCACCGGATGCTCGGGCGTCGGCGGGCGGTAACGGAATGCTCTCGATCCGTGGCGGCGGAGATGGCGGTTTCGCGCGCCCGCACCCACGCTGAGCTGCATGATCGTCTGGAGCCCCGGCCCTCGCAGCTGAGCAGTCTCGTGACCTGCCGCGAACATTGAGATTCAATCTTCGCTCTGCGGCTTGAAGCTACATATGTCCCATGGGCATAGTGTTTCGAATCACACACGCACCAGTCGCGGCGTGCGACCGCGGGGCTCTTTCGAGCCCGGCGGCTGTCAGCCATGCGCAGGAACCGCGGATTGGACAAGAAGAATGAGTTCCCCTCCTCCGATCCGCTCGAAGATCCTCAAGATTCTCGTCATTCCTGTGCTCTCGCTGATCGCCCTCTGGGGGGTCATCGCCTACACGGCGGTCTCACAGATCGCCGGTATCTCCCAGACGAAGACCCGCTGGGAGGTGACCGGGGTACCGATCCGGGACATGATCGTCGAGATCCAGCGGGAGCGTCAGCTCTCCGCGGACGCGGCCGAGGCCACCGCACAGAGCAAGCCGCTCGCCGAGCAACGGCGGGCCACCAACGTGACGGTGGACCAGGTACGCCGGGCGATCTCGTCCGCCCAGGGCTACGAGCCGGAGAACGCCCCGACCGACATGCGGATCCTGCAGTCGGCCATGGACGGCCTCGTCCTGGTGCGCGCCTCCGCCGACAACGGCTCGATGACCCCGATCCAGGTGACCGACGCCTACAACGCGTTCATCAACGCCGCCAACAAGCAGTTCGGCGACTCGACGGCGCTCGCCGACGTGTCGTCCTTCCGCGTCCTCCGCGGCATGACCGCCTACAGCACCACCGCCGAGTACCTGGGCAGGGAGCAGGCCGTACTCGCCCCGGTGCTGAAGCGCGGCGGGATGACGCACGCCGAGCAGGCGGCCTTCGTCGCGGCGGTGACCAGCCGGAGGCACTTCCTGGCCAACGCCGAGGCGGACATGGGTCCCGAACTGCAGGCACGCTACCGGCAGGTCGCCGGGGACGCCGCGCACCAGCGGTTGCTGGTCGCCGAGAACAAGATCTTCGCGTGGGACCTCACGGGGAAGCCGCCGCTGGACGCCGCCGAGTGGAAGCGGGACTCCGAGACGGTGCTGAGCACGGTCATCCAGCAAACCCAGGAGGAACTGGTCCGCGCCACGATCAAGGGCGACGAACTCAGGAGTTCGGCGTTCCTGCGCATCGGGCTGGTCCTGGGCCTGGGCCTGCTCGCCATCATCGTCTCGATCGTGTTCTCCTACCGGTTCGGCCGCTCCCTGGTCGATGAGCTGAAGCGACTCCAGGCCTCGGCCGTGGAGCTGGCGGAAGAGCGGCTGCCGCGGCTGGTCGAGCGGCTGCGCAAGGGCGACGACGTGGACCCGGCGACCGAGGCTCCCGAATTGGATCGCGCCAATACCGCCGAGGTCGACCGGGTCGTGCACGCGTTCTCCGCGGTGCAGCGCACCGCGGTGGAGGCCGCGGTCGGCCAGGCCACCCTCCGCAAGGGGGTCAGCCAGGTCTTTCTGAACCTCGCCTGGCGCAACCAGGCGCTGCTCCACCGCCAGCTCACGCTTCTGGACACGATGGAGCGCCGCGTCGAGGAGCCGGAGATCCTGGAGGATCTCTTCAAGCTCGACCACCTGACCACCCGCATGCGGCGGCACGCGGAGAACCTGATCATCCTGTCCGAGGCGACCCCGGCCCGCAGGTGGCGCGACCCGGTGCCGATCTTCGACGTGGTGCGCAGCGCCGTGCTCGAGGTCGAGGACTACACCCGCGTCACGGTCCTGCCCATGCCGCAGGCGCCGCTGCTGGTGGGCGCCGCGGTCACCGACGTGATCCACCTGATCGCCGAGCTGGTGGAGAACGCCACGGTCTTCTCGCCGCCGAACACGGTGGTCCACGTACGGAGCATGGTGGCGGCCAACGGCTTCGCGCTGGAGGTCGAGGACCGGGGTCTGGGGCTGAACCAGGCCACCCTCGACGAGCTCAACGCCAAGCTCGCCGACCCGCCGGAGTTCGACCTGGCCGACAGCGACAGGCTCGGCCTGTTCGTCGTCGCCAGGCTCGCGGCCCGGCACGGGATCAAGGTCGTGCTGCGGCCCTCGCCGTACGACGGCACCACCGCGATCGTGCTGCTGCCGCAGAGTCTCCTCGCCACCTGCGAGGCACTGACCGCCGAGGACGTCCCCCGGGTACACCGGGTGGGCTCCCATCCGGGCGGGCCGGTGCGGGCGCTGGCCGCGGCCCCTGAGGTGCTGCCCGGGGCGTTCTACAGTTCGCAGGACCTGCCGGTGGCGCGCACTCCCGAGCCCTCGCCGGGTTGGTTCCCCGCGCCACAGCAGCGGCAGGAGACTCCGGCCCCCTCGATACCCGTGCGGCGGGCGGTGTCCGTACCGGACATCGACGAGGACTTGGACGGGCTGCCGGTGCGGGTACGGCAGGCCAGCCTGGCACCCCAGCTCCGCCAGGCGCGCGCACCGGAGCGGCGCGACGTTCCCGCGCGTACTCCCGAGGAGCTCTCAAACCTCATGTCGTCCATGCAACGAGGCTGGCAGCAGGGGCGCAGCCAGACCGAGCAGGACCAGGACGTGTGGAAGCGAAAGGATGGCCACCCCGATGCCTGACACCAGATCTGAACTGAGCTGGCTTCTCGACGACCTGACCCAGCGGGTCCCCGGCATCCGGCACGCGATCGTGCTGTCCGCCGACGGCCTGGCGATGGGCGGTTCCCGGGAGCTGACCCGGGAGGACGCCGAGCACCTGTCCGCCATCTCCGCCGGAAGCCACAGCCTCGCGCTGGGTGCCGGGCGGCACTTCGGCCTCGGCGGTGTGCGGCAGACCATCATCGAGATGGAGGGGGGCTTCCTGTTCGTCACCGCGGCGGGGCAGGGAGCCCGATTGGCCGTGCTGGCCGCGGGCGACGCCGAACTCGGCATGGTGACCTACGAGATGGCGCTGTTGGTCAAGCGCGTCGGCGAGCACCTGTCCTCACAGCCGAGGGGAGCTGCCCCGGCGCCCGCCTGGAACGGTGCGAGATCGTGACGGGAGAGGATCCCGGGCCCTTGGTCAGGCTCTTCGGGGTGACCGGCGGTCGGGCGCGCCCGATCGGGGAGAGCTTCGACCTGGTGGCCATCGTCACGACCGTCGACATACCCTTCGAGCCGGTCGGGTTGATGCCCGAGCATCTCGACGTGCTGTCGGCGTGCCGCCGGCCCACCCCCGTGGCGGACGTGGCGGCGCACCTCAAGCTGCCGCTCAACATCACCCGCGTACTCCTCAGCGAACTGCGCCGCGAGGGCCTGGTCACCATCGACAAGCCCCGGCCGATGGGGAAGACGATCGACGAACGCATCTACAGGGAAGTGCTGCATGGAATACGCGGCCTCTGAGCCGGGCATGAGCCCGGTCGACAGCCCGGCGATGGCCATCAAGATCCTTGTCGCCGGTGGTTTCGGGGTCGGCAAGACGACCATGGTCGGTACGATCAGCGAGATCAGGCCCCTGCACACCGAGGAACTGCTGAGCGAGCGCGGTGTCGGCGTGGACGACGTCGCGGGTGTCGAGTCGAAGATCACCACGACCGTGGCGCTGGACTTCGGCCGGATCACCATCCGTGACGGGCTCTGGCTCTACCTGTTCGGCACTCCGGGCCAGGACAGGTTCTGGTTCATGTGGGACGAGCTCTCTGTCGGCGCGCTCGGCGCGGTCGTGCTCGCCGACACCCGTCGTCTGCAGGACTGCTTCCCCGCCGTGGACTACTTCGAGCAGCGCGGGCTTCCGTTCGTGGTGGCGGTCAACTGCTTCGACGGCGCGCGGCGGCACGACCCGATCAAGATAAGGAGGGCGCTGGGGCTGGACGGGGTGGCCCCGATCATCCTCTGTGACGTGCGCAGGCGCGAGTCGGTCAAGGAGGTGCTGACCACGCTGGTCACCTACTCGGCGGGAGGCGCCTTCCAGGCGGCTCACGCGGGCGCCTGACGGTCACCGTTCGCCTTCGAGGCCGCCGGGGTCCGGATCACGGCGCTCCGCGCCCCGCAGCCTGTCGCGTTCTCCCAGCAGGCGAGCGGTCTCTGCGGAGACCTCGGTGGCCAGCACGGCCGACACGACGTCGATCAGGTGGCTGGTGAAGAGCCGGTCGTCCTTGCCCTCGGGTCCCGCGGCGCGGCGGGCGAGCTCCACGTAGGTCACCCGGATGGCCATGAAACGCTGGTGCAGCCGGCGCAGCGCGACCTCGGAGAGCAGCGGGGCCACCAGCTCGCGCCACCGGTTGATGCTCTGCTGAGGATCGGCCTGCATGCTCCGCAGGGCGGGGAGGTCGCCGCGCTGGACGAGCTGCTCCATGATCCGTAGATATGACCGGCCGCTGTCGGGGTCGGCCAGCTTGGCGGCCATCGGCCGCACCAGCGCGGCGGCGAGGACGCGGCGGGCCTCGGCTTCCGGAAGGCTCCCCCTGGACTCGTATTCGTCGAGCAGCTGGTGGCGGCGGGCCTCGATCTCGGGATGGTGCTTGGCGAGCACCGCGTTCAGCAGTCCCGTCCGATCCCCGAAGTGGTACTGGAGCGCCGTCGAGTTGCGTTGCCCGGCGGCATTGTTGATCTCGCGGAGTGACACGCCGTCGATTCCCCGCTCGGCGAACAGCCGCTCGGCCGCCGCCACCAGGCGCCTGCCGGTCGCTTCCGGGTTAGGGGGCATGCGCGCTCCTGCCTTGCCGGTGGATCTGTCGATCGTTAAGGTAATAATGCATCTGTCTGAAATCATCAAGCAGTCGCCTCAAAGCGGCGACACACGGCAAGGATAGAAGGCGTTCCCTTCTGACCTGCCGGTCACCGGTAAGGGGAGGACCCCATGGCCATTGATTTCACCCTCGCCCCCGAGCACGAGGAGATCCGTCGCCGGGTACGGGCCTTCGTCCAGGAGACCATCATCCCGGCCGTCAGCGGCTTCGACGACGAGGAGAAGGTGACCACCCGCGACGAGTACATCCGGGTCATCTTCGAGCTGCGCGAGAAGGCGCGGGCCGAGGGGCTGTGGCTGCCGCACATGCCCAAGGAGTGGGGCGGCATGGGCCTCGGCCACGTCGAACTCGCCATGGTGCAGTCCGAGGCCGCCAAGACCCGGCTCGGGCCCTGGGTCCTCAACTGCGCGGCGCCCGACGAGGGCAACATGCACACGCTGCTGCACTGGGCGACCGACGAGCAGAAGGAGAAGTACCTCAAACCACTGCTCAAGGGCCACAAGATGTCATGCTTCGCGATGACCGAGCCGGAGGTGGCCGGTTCCGACCCCACGCTCATCCGCACCCACGCCGTCAGGGACGGCGACGAGTGGGTCATCAACGGCCACAAGTGGTTCATCTCCAACGCCCGCCGTTCGAGCTTCGCCATCCTCATCGCCAAGACCGAGCTCGACGTGCCCGAGGGCTCGCGCGGCGGCAACACGGCCTTCCTCATCGACCTCCCGCAGCAGGGGTGGAACGACGTCCGCGAGGTCGAGACGATGCACGGCTCCACCGGCCACAGCGAGATCGTCATCACCGACCTGCGGGTGCACGACGGCCAGATCCTCGGCGGGCGCGGCAACGGCCACCGGCTCGGCCAGTACCGCCTGGGCCCGGCGCGGCTGGCGCACTGCATGCGCTGGATCTCCCAGGCCGAGACGGCGCTGGACATGATGGTCGACCGCGCGCTCAACCGCTACAGCCACGGATCGCTGTTGGCCGAGAAGCAGGGCATCCAGTGGCTGATCGCCGACTCGGCGATGGAGCTCTACCAGTGCAAGCTGATGGTCCTGCACGCCGCTTCGAAGATCGACAAGGGCGAGGACTTCCGCACCGAGGTCTCGATGGCGAAGCACTTCGTGGCCAACAGCCTCAACCGGATCGTCGACCGGGCGATCCAAGTGCACGGCGCGCTCGGCTACTCGACCGACACCCCGCTGGCCAACATGCTCCAGCACGCCCGCTGGGCCCGCTTCGCGGACGGTGCCGACGAGATCCACCAGATGCGCATCGCCGAGCGTACGATCGCGGCGTACCAGAGCACGGGTTCGACCAACGCCGCGACCGGAGGGCTGCCACTTTGACCACGGAGAAGACGGGTACCGGCGGCTGGTCCGCCGGCGGCGGGGGCGGGCTGCTCAGCGGGCTGGGGACCGAGAGCCCGGCCGAGGCGTTCAACGTGGTCCGCAGTGACCGGCTGGAGGGCAGGGTCGCCCTGGTCACCGGCGGCGGCAACGGCATCGGCGCGGGCGTGGCCCGGCGGCTGGCCGAGGGCGGGGCCCGCCTCGTTCTCGCCGACGTCGACGACGCCGCGGGCGAGAAGCTCGCCGACGAGCTGGACGCGACCTATGTCCACTGCGACGTGTCCCGGCTGGAGGACAACGAGGCGGCGGTGGCGACCGCGGTCGAGCGGTACGGCAGGCTCGACCTCGCCTTCCTCAACGCGGGCATCACCTCGGGCTGCGGGCTGGGCGAGGACTTCGACATCCGCCGCTACCGCCTGGCGATGGGGGTCAACCTCGACGGTGTCGTCTTCGGGGCGCACGCCGCGATCCCGGCGCTGCTGGCGGCGGGCGGCGGCACGATCGTGGCGACCGCCAGCATGGCGGGCATCGTCGGCATCCCCTCGGATCCCATCTACGCCGCCAACAAGCACGCCGTCGTCGGGCTGGTCCGCTCGCTCGGCCAGGATCTCCAGCCGCGGGGGATCAGGGTGCAGGGGCTCTGCCCCTCGTTCGCCGACACCGCGATCCTCGGCGAGGGCAGGGAGATGCTCCAGCAACTCGGCTTCCCGATCCTGGAGGTCTCGGCGGTCGTCGAGACGTTCGTCCGGCTGCTCGACAGCGAGGGCACCGGCGAGTGCTGGTTCGTGATCCCCGGCCGTGAGAGCCAGCCCTTCTCCTTCCGCCGCGCTCCGGGACCGCGAGTCTGAGCGGATGCGGTTTGTCCGAATTTTGGTGGTTCATGGGCTCTGGTGGTCCGCCACGGGGTAGAGCACGAAAGGGGGTGGACCCGCGGGGGCCGCGACCCTCTTCCGCGTCGCGGGGAGGAACACATGACAGCTCGACCGCATCGGCCCACACGGCCGGCCAGGGTGCCCGCCGACGCCTCCACGGCGGGAGACGGTATCGCCGTGGGCTCTGGTCCGGTCATCGTGGACGCCTACATCGACTTCCTCTGCCCGTTCTGCAAGGCGTTCGAGGAGGCGGCGGGACCGGCGCTGGTAAGGCTGGTGGCGGACGGGGCGGTCAGCCTCGTCTACCATCCCATGGGCTTCCTGGACGAGCTCTCCACCGACCACTACTCCTCCCGCGCGTCCGCCTCCTCTGGTTGCGCCTCGGACCGGGGAAGGTTCGTCGAGTACGTCCATGCGCTCTTCGCCGACCAGCCCCCGGAGGGAGGCCCGGGGCTCACCGACGACGAACTGGTCGAGGTCGGCCGCCTCGCGGGGATCACCGATCCGGGGTTCGGCGGATGCGTGCGCGAGGGCGTCTACCTCGACTGGGCCGCCCACGTGACGGAGACGGCCATCGAGCGCGGAGTGAGCGCCACGCCGACGGTCCTCGTCCAGAACGTCCCGGTACCCGCCAACGCGCAGGCCATCCTCACCGCCGTGCTGGCCGTCGCCCGCTCGCGCCGGTGACCGCCGGTCACCTGCGGGGGCCGGCGGGGGCCGGAGCCTCGGCCCCCGCCGTACATCGGGAAGTGCCGGAATCCCGCGTTCCCTGACGTGCGGGATCCCGGCGTCTCCGGTACGTCAGGCGGTGCCGGGATCCTCCTGCACCGAGATGGCGCCCGACGGGCAGAGCCGCTCGGCCCGGCGGACGTCGGCGTGCGACTCGGGCGGCGGTGACTCGTCGAGGAGCACGACGGTGCCGTCATCCTCGCTCTGGTCGAACACCTCCGGCGCGGTGAGCACGCACATGCCCGCTCCGATGCACCGCGACGTGTCCGTGGTCACCTTCAGTGCGTTCTCTACCATCTGACCGGCAGCTCCCGTACGCCGTAGATGGACATGGTGTCGCGCATGCGGACCTCCTGCGCCGGTACGGCGAGTCGTAGATCGGGGAACCGATCGAACAGCATGGGAAACGCGGTGCGCATCTCCACGCGGGCGAGCTGCTGGCCGAGACACTGGTGCAACCCGTGCCCGAATGTCAGATGCCCACTCGCGGGGTGGGTGATGTCCAGACGGTCGGGGTCGGTGAAGCGCGAGGGATCGCGGTTGGCGGCCTGGATCGAGAGGGTCACCACCTCACCCGCCCTGATGAGCTCCCCGCCCACCTCGACGTCCTCCAGGGCGGCGCGGATCGGGCCGATGTGGATGATGCTGAGATAGCGCAGCAACTCCTCGACCGTGTTGTCGATCAGAGAGGGGTCGGCGCGCAGCGCGGCGAGCTGGTCGGGGTGCTGTAGCAGGGCGAACGTGCCGAGCCCGAGCATGTTGGCGGTGGTCTCGTGCCCGGCGGCGAGCAGCAGGAACCCGATGTTGCCCAGTTCCTCGTCGGTCAGCTCACCGCCGGTGACGAGCCCGCTGAGCAGGTCGTCGGCCGGCTCGGCCCGCTTGAGCTCGATGAGCCGGGCGAAGAACGCGGCGACGCGGGCGACCGCCGCGCGGATGTCCTCGACGGCGGACTCCAGGTTCAGCAGCACCGCGGTGGCCTGCTGGAACTCCTCGCGGTCGGAGTACGGGACACCGAGCAGCTCGCAGATCACCAGCGAGGGGATGGGCAGTGCGAACTCCCTGACCAGGTCCTGGGGAGGCCCGGCCTTCTCCATCGCGTCCAGCCGCTCCTCGGTGATCTCGTGGATCCTGGGCTCCAGCTGCTTCATCCGCCGCACGGTGAACTGCGCGGTGAGCAGCTTCCGGTAGCGGGTGTGGTCGGGTGGGTCCATCCGGATGAACATGCCGGGGTCGGCCGGGCGGCGCATCTCCTGCATCAGCGGGAAGGGCACCGGGACGTTCAGCAGCTCGCGCCGGGAGCTGAACCGGGGATCGGCCAGGATCGACCGCACCGCGGGGTAGGAGGTCACGAGCCAGCCGACCCGGCCGTCGGGGTAGGTCATCCGGGTGACGGGCCGCTCCTCGCGCAGCGAGGCCAGACGTTCGGGTGGAGTGAAGGGGTCGGGGCGTCCGAAGGGGAAGGTGATCGCCTCCGCGTGGGACTCTGTCATCGTCGCTCCTATGCAGAGATGCAGCTGGTCTCCATCCAGAAAACTACATCAAATGCAAAGTTACAATAGGTGCAGAGTATGGTGCTATGCATTAAGATGTCCGCATGAGTGAGGTTCTGGGACTGCGTGAGCGCAAGAAGCTGCGCACCCGGCACGCTCTCATCGCCGCGGCGATCGAGCTCTTCGTCGAGAAGGGCTACGAGCAGACGACCGTCTCGGAGATCGCCGCAGCGGCCGACGTCTCGACCCGCACCTTCTTCAGCTACTTCGCGAGCAAGGAGGACGTGGTCTTCCACAACTCGCGAGACGGCATCGACCGCGCCCTGCGGGTGATCGCCGAGCGCGGTCCCGGAGACCGGGCGGTCGACCTGCTGAGCCGCGCCATCACCTCGGGGTTCGCCGCGCTCGCCGTCGACGACCAGCTCACCCGTGAGATAGCGCCCATCAACCACCTCATCATGACCGTCCCCTCGCTCAGGGCACGCGGCCTGCTGCTCCTCTTCGACAGCCAGCAGGAACTCGCCGAGGCCCTGCACCGGGCCTGTCCCGACGAGCTGAACCTGGCCGAGGCGTCGGCGGCCGTGGGCGCGGTGATCGGCGGGGCCAAGCTCGCCGCCTTCGTCAGCATGCGGCACGGCGCCTCCCCCGAGGAGATGCTGGAAGCCGGCCGCCAGGCCACCGAGTTCACCCTGAACGGCCTCCGCGCCGCCTCCCAGCCGCTCCCCTGAACCCGCTGCTCGAAACGCGGCGGATTCACCTGCCCGCGGGCTCGCGCGGGTGATCAGTTCTCAAAGATCAGTGGCAGATACGCCGGGCCGCGCACGACCAGGGACGGTTTGTACACGACCTCCTCGCGAGAAACCGCCAACGATATCCTCGAAAATCGCTTCAGCGTCTCGCCGAGCAAGACCCTCGTTTCCAGCCGCGCGAGCTGTGACCCCAGGCAGCGGTGAATTCCATGCCCGAATGCCAGGTGGCGCTTGTCCTCCCGCGATATGTCAAAACTGTCGGCGGCCGGATAGTGGTCGGAGTCCCGATGTGCGGATCCGACGAGGAGCAGGACCGGCTCGTGCGCCGGGATCTTGACTCCTGCGATTTCCATGTCCGTGCTGGAAAATCGCCACAAGGACGATGCCTGCGGGCCGTCGTATCTGAGCACCTCCTCGATCGCGGAATCGACGAGTGCCATGTTCCGGCGTATCAGTGAAAGCTGTTCCGGGTGGTCCAGCAAGACCAGGAAAGCGTCTCCGACCAAGCGGATGGACGTCTCGTACCCGGCCACGATGAGCCCGATGACAGTCGAGAGAAGCTCGTCCTCGCTAAGCACTCCGGGAGTCTGGCTCGCCCGTATCAGTTCCGACAGGAGGTCGTCACTCAGGCTGTCCTTCTTCTGGAGAATGAGGTCGCCGGTGTACGCGATCATGGATTCTATGGCTCCGTGTACCAGATGACGCTCACCGGGGTCGGCGGTGAATATCAGGTCACCCCACTCCCGGAGCCTGGCGCGATCACCGGGCGGAGCGCCCAGAATGTCGCAGATCACTTCAACCGACAGTGGAGTGGCAATGTTATCTATGATGTCCACCGGCTCGCCTGCGGGTACGGCGTCGAGGAGAGCCCCCGTTATTTTCTGTATGGTCGTCTCCCACTGTGCGATCCGCCGCCCGGTGAAAGTCGCCGCCGCCAACTTCCTCAGCCGCGTATGATCTGGCGGATCCAGGTTGACCATGGAGCGCTCGGCCACCGTTCCGGCGCCGAACGCCAGCGAGGCATCGGTGAAATCGGAGGACGCGGTCCGGTAGTCGCTGCTGAGGCGAGCGTCCGCGAACCCCTCCCTGACGTCCTCGTATCTGCTGACCAGCCAGACGCCGACATCGGTGAACGGAATTGTCGTTCGGTAAACAGGGTGATTCTCCCTGAGCCACTCGAAGGTGGGATAGGGGTTCTGGAAAAAATCCGGTGTGAAAATGGGGGGTTCGGTCATCTTGCCGGTTCTCCAGTGTGTGATCGGGTGATCTGGAAGGTACGGGAAAAATGCATGGTCCGAAATCGAGCCGCCATCCGGCACGGCCGATGACGCCCTGAATGATTTCGGGATACTGCCGAGGGCAGCCGGGATGTGTATTCGGAGTTCCGCTGACGGCGATCTCTAAGATCGGCGGTGGGCTCACATCGAAACCGGCGGTCGACGCTCTGTGAGATGCGCCTGCGCGACCAGGGTGCAGGCAGTGGTGGTACTTTTATCCGGTGGGTGCTCCTCGTCTGGGCAGCATCGTATGAATCGCCTTCTGGCCTAATCCAGTTTCAAAGACCACGACTCGACCCGACACGCCTGCCGACGGGAATCTCCACTGCTTTGGCTCAAGTGGCGAGATACATCATCCCACTCCCTGACGCCTTTGTGTCAATGCCTAGATTCCGGACAGCCCTATGTCATTAATTCTTTCCGGGGCTGTTGACGTCTGCCCCCCGCTGCCATCCGAAGGTGTCGTACGGGAGGGAAGGCGTCCCTCGGGCGGCGCGTTCGTCTCTATCCTGACGCGGTGCGTCACCGTCCTGCTCGTGACAGGGCGGGCGTCCTCTTTCCACCGCTCCTCGGGCGAGGCCCGAGCATCGCCGATGATCAGTCCTGGCCGAGCCAGAGGTCGGGGCCGAAGACCTCGTAGTGGACGTCGCGGGCGGGGACCCCGTGGCGGAGCAGGTCCGCGCGCACGCCGCGCATGAACGGCAGCGGGCCGCACAGGTAGGCGACGAGGCCGTCGGGCAGGTCGATCGCGCCGAGGTCGGCGTACCCGACGTGGGGCGCGGGGTCACAGGAGCACGCGCCCGCCTCCTCGTACCAGCGGTGCAGGGTCGCGCCGGGCAGCTCGGTGACCAGCTGGACGAGCTCCTCGCGGTGGGCGTGGTCGGCGGGGCTCCGGTCGGCGTGGACGACGATCACCTGGCGGGTGGAGCCGGTGGTCGCGAGGTGGTCGAGCATCGACAGCATGGGGGTGATCCCGATCCCGGCGGAGGCGAGCAGCAGCGGGGCGTCACCCGGGGCCAGGGTCAGGTCGCCGTACGGCGCCGAGATGGTGAGCTCGTCCCCGGCCTGGACGTTGGCGTGCAGCCACCCGGAGACCTCGCCGTCGGGTCCTGACCCGCGGGCCCACCTGACGGTGATCCGCCAGTCACCGCGCTCGGGGGCGCACGACAGGCTGTACTGCCGGATCTGCCGTGCCTCGTCGGGCAGGGTGACCCCGACGCTGACGTACTGCCCGGGGGTGAAGGCGAGCGGGATCGACGGGGCGAGGGTGAAGGAGACGGTGTCCGGTGTCTGGCGTCGCCGCTCCAGGACCGTGGCGCGCAGCCAGGGGTCGCCGGGCTCGCGCAGCAGTCGCGCCTCCAGCGCGATCAGCGCGTTGGCCATCAGCCAGTAGACCTCGTCCCAGGCCGCCGCGACCTCGGGGGTGACGGCGTCGCCGAGCACGTCGGCGATGGCGGCGAGGAGGTACTTGTGCACGATCTGGTACTGGTCGGGGGTGACCCCGAGCGAGGCGTGCTTGTGCGCGATGCGGGAGAGCAGCGCGTCGGGCCGCTCGTCCGGCCGGTCGAGCAGGAGGGTGGCGAAGGCGGCGATCGACCCGGCCAGTGCCTGGCGCTGCGTCCCGCAGGCCTGGTTGCCCCGGTTGAAGAGGTTCCTCAGCAGGTCCGGGTTGTCGGCGAACATCGTCGCGTAGAACCGCCCGGTGATCTCCTCCAGGGCCCGCTGGACGGTGGGCAGGGTGGTCCGGACCGTCGCCGCCGATTCAAGAGAGAGCATGCCTTCTCCTTTAATTGGTAGATGATCTTCATATTAAAATGCGCGACGAAGGGGGCGGGGCGGGTCTCAGGAAAGATTGATCAGCACCGGGCCGGTCGGCGAGGTGACCAGATCGTCCACGGTGAGCGGGTCGAGCGCCGCGTAGAAGGCCCGCTGGGCGTCGCGCAGCGCGCCGCGCAGGCGGCAGGCCGCTCGCAGCGGGCACGGGGTGTCGCCCTCGCAGGCGACCACCTCCTCCTCGCCCTCCAGTTCGCGGACCAGCCATCCCAGCGAGGCCTTACGGCCGAAGCCGGTCACCTCCAGACCGCCGCCGCGCCCCCGGCGGGCGTCCACCACCCCCAGATGCCGCAGGCGCGCGATGGCCTTGGCCGTGTGCGTGTAGGGGATGGCCATGGCGTCGGCCACCTCCCGGGTGGTGAGGATCGTCCCGGGTTCGGCGACCGCCAGCCGCATGGTCACCCGGAGCGCCAGATCCGTGAACTTCGTCAACCGCACGATAGGACCGTAACAAACATGAATGTCAGGTACCAATTCGGGGGTGCCTGGGGAAGAAGGCGGGCGCGGCCCGCGCCGGTGGAGGCGCGGGCCGCGCGGGAGAGGGCCGCCGGGAGTCGGGGACCTCAGGGGCCCGCTCCCCGGAGGCCCGCGAAGGCGGTCAGTTCCCGAAGATCAGCGGCAGGTGCGCCGGGCCACGCATGATCAAAGACGGTGCGAACACGACATCGTCCCGGGGAACGGCCAGCGACATCCTCGAAAACCGGCCCAGCGTCCTGCCGATGACGATCTTCGCTTCCAGGCGTGCCAGCTGTGCTCCCACGCAGCGATGAATTCCATGCCCGAACGCCAGGTGGCGCTTGTCTTCCCGCGATATGTCGAAACTGTCGGGAGCCGGATAGTGGGCGGAGTCCCGGTGCGCCGATCCGACCAGCAGCAGGATCGGCTCGTGCGCCGGTATCGTGACTCCCGCGATTTCCACGTCTGTGGTGGGAAAACGCCACATGGGCGATGCGGTGGGGCCGTCGTACCTGAGCACCTCCTCGATCGCGGAATCGATGAGCGTGGGATCCCGACGTAGCAGTGAACGCTGTTCCGGGTGGTCCAGCAGGGCCAGGAAGGTGCTTCCGACCAGGCGTATGGACGTTTCGTATCCGGCCACGATGATTCCGAACACCGTGGTGAGAAGCTCGTCCTCGTCGAGCGCCCCGGGGGTCTGGCTCGCTCGTATCAGATCGGACAGCAGGTCGGCGCCCAGGTCGTCTTTCTTCCGAAGAATGAGGTCGCCGGTATACGCGAGCATGGACTCGATGGCGCCGTGCGCCAGGTGACGCTCGGCCGGGTCGGCCGTGAACATCAGGTCTCCCCATTCCCGCAGCCTCGCGCGGTCGCCGGGCGGGGCGCCCACGACGTCGCAGATCAGCCCGACCGAGAGCGGGGTGGCGAGGTGGTTCATGACGTCCACGGGCTCGCCCGTCGGCACGGCGCCCAGGAGGGCATCCGTCATCTTCTCGATGGCCGCTTCCCACTGGGCGACTCTCCGGCCGCTGAAGGCCGCGGTCGCCGGCTTCCGCAGCCTCGTGTGGTCCGGCGGGTCCAGATTGACCATGGAGCGTTCCGCGATCGTCCCTGAGCCGAAGGCCAGCGAGGCTTCGGTGAAAGCGGGGGACGCGTTTCGGTAGTCGCTGCTGAGGCGGGCGTCCGCGAAACCCTCCCTGACATCCCCGTACCTGCTGATCAGCCACACGCCGACATCGGTGAACGGAATGGTCGTCCGGAAAACGGGATGGTTCTCTCTGAGCCATCTGTAGGTGGGATAAGGATTCTGGAAGAAGTCCGGTGTGAAAACAGGGGGTGTGGTCATCCTGCCGGGCCTTTTCTCTGTGGTCGTGCGGTACGGAATGTTTTATGAGACGAACGTGCGGTCCGAAGCCGAGTCGCCATGCCGGTTAACCTGAAATGGCCGACGGTATCCTGAGCGGACTTAGGCCAGTCGGTTTTCAACTGTGCGGGGAGTCTTGTCCGGCGGGGTACAGGAGGGGATATCCACTGCTCGGTGGAGCAGCGAGACGCATCATCTCACTCCGCGATGCCTTTGTGTCAATCCCTCAATGCCGAATATGGCCTGTATCGCGACGGGGCGGTTGATGCCCGTTTCTTCCCCGCCGAACTCGGTAGGCCGATTCCAAGCAATTTACAAGTAAATTCCAACCGCGAAGCCGGATTCTGCTACCGAGATACGACACGACGACGCCTGGAAAGGCAATGATTCACCGCCGCCGACGCGAAGCCGAAGGTCCGGATCCTGGTCGCGACCGATCGGGTCCTCGGCCGGTACGACGACCGGCGCATCGTGGCCTGGCGGAGGCAGAGCCTCGGCTACACCAGGGGCGGCCGAGCGGACGGACGCCGCGCTCCGATGCGAGGGGCGGTCGCCCGGCCCGAAGGGCCATGGAAGCGTCGGCGCCTGGGAAAGAGAAAGGGGCACGGCCCGCGCCATAGGCGGGCGCGGGCCGTGCGTCCTGGTCGTGCGGGCAGGGATCTCAGGGGTTGGGGACGGTGTCGACCCAGGAGGTGGAGGCGGAGCGGTAGCCGTTGACCCGGTTCAGGACCTCGGCGGGGGCGACCACCTCGTTCTTGGAGTGGTAGAACCAGTCGACCTGCTGGACGTAGTCGCGCGGGGTGGAGCTGCCGACCAGGCCGCCGCTGATGAACCAGAGGTTGAAGTTGACCGACTGCACCGTCTCCGGGTAGTAGATGCCGTCGTGCTCGGCGAAGAGGGCACCGTCGATGTAGTACCTGATCTGGCCGCCGGAGACCTGGAGAACCAGGTCGTGCCAGCCCGCGTAGCTCTGCCTGACCTCGGTGTGGACGTTCACCGCCTCCCAGGGCTCGTTGCGGTACGTCTCCCACGACGTGGTGTACATGATGTTGCCGGGCTCGCCCCAGCCGCCGTTGGGCAGGTACTCGAAGTCCTGCTCGCTGTAGTCGGGGTCCATGTCGAAGGCCAGAGGGGTGATCGTGAAGAAGGTCTGCACGACGTGGTCACCGTCGGGGCCGCTGACCGGGGCGTCGGAGAACTTCACCCGGGCCGCGTAGGTGCCTTCGAGGAACTTGCGCTGGTGCAGTACCTCCGACTGCTGGGTGCCCGCACCGGTGCCGTCGGTGACCGCCTTGAGCTGCAGCGCCTTGTTCGTGCCGGAGACCGTGGGGAAGGTCACGTTCTGCTTGGGCCAGCTCGCGCCGGGCACACCGGGGCCGCCGCTGTTGGTGCGCACCGTCCAGTTGTGCGCGGTGAGGTTGGGGTCGTCGGCGTTGCCGTACGAGAAGTCGTCGAACACCACCCCGCTGCCCCCGGGGTTGGTGGGCGGGACCGACGGGGTCGGCGACGGGGACGGGTCGCCACCCACGGGAGAGGTGCCCCAGACCAGGGCGCCGTTCTGGTAGACGGTGACCTTGGTCCAGTCGCCGTAGGTCGTGCGGGCCGGACCGAAGGAGTAGTCGTCGCTCTGGGTGATCCGCTGCCAGTCGGACCGGTAGAAGCGCAGCTGCAGGTCACCGGTCTGCGCCCCGGCCGCGAGGTTCCCCGAGGTGAAGCCCACCTCCAGGTAGCGGTCGGCGGTGGCCGTCCCGGGCGAGAGCGTGCCGAAGGTCCCGGTGACCGTGGAGCAGGAGACCACGGCCCACGAGCACGCGAAGCGGTACTGCGTCGCCCCGGAGTCCGCCTTGAAGTAGTAGCGGATCTTCACACTGCTCAGCGGCACGGCCGAGGTGCCGCTGTTGACCAGGTTGAACCACGGCTCGACCTGGTCGGCGGTCGCGCCGGTGGCGCTCGTCTTGTACTGGAGCCGGAGGGACTGCTGGGCGCTGGCCGGGTTCGCCGCGACGCCCACCAGGGCGAGCAGCATGGCGGACACGAGCCCGCCGAGTAACAGCTTTCTGCGCACGTGCTTTCCTTTCCTGGGTTGTGCTAGGGAATGAGCGGCCCACCACGGACGCCCTGGGCGCTGAGCCGGGCGAGGTGCGGGCCGAGCCGCCGGAGGAAGTCGGGGTAGTCGCCGGGCGAACCCCACGCGACCTCGGCGAAGGCGCACATCCTGGGCAGGGCCATGAACTCGACCCGCTCGGGTGTGGGCATGTACTCGGTCCACAACTGGCACTGCACGCCCCGCGCGGCCGGGTCGGGTGCGAACGCGTAGGTGTCGGCCAGGGTGAGGACGCGCTCCTGGACCGTCGGTGAGTCCGACCCGGCCGGCTGCTCGTCGAAGGGGGCGGCCGAGGGGCGGTAGTCGAAGTACGTCCGGGTGTGCGGCGCCAGGATGATCTCGTTGTCACCACGGTCGGCCTGCTCGTCCCGCCAGACCATGACCGTCGTGCCGGGCGTCGGCGCGCGGTCGGGCTCGTCCCAGCAGACCAGCCTGCGCGAGTGTTTCTCCAGGTGGGCGGCCATCCGGCCGATGAACCAGGCACACGCGTCCCGCGGTCCGGCCAGCCCCAGCTCGGCCAGCCGCCGCCGCGCCGCCGGACTGCGCTCCCACTCGGTGGTGGGGCACTCGTCCCCGCCGACGTGCACGTACGTGCTGGGGAAGAGGTCGCAGACCTCGTCGAGCACGTCCTGGCAGAAGCGGACCGTGGACTCCTCCAGGTTGAGGACGTGCTCGCTGATCCCCCACTCCGACCAGACCTCCACCTGGCGGGACGGGTCGTTGCCCAGGTGGGGGTAGGCGGCGATGGCGGCCTGGGCGTGGCCGGGCATCTCGATCTCGGGCACCACCGTGACGAAGCGCTCCGCCGCGTAGGCGACGATCTCCCGGATGTCCTGTCGCGTGTAGAACCCCCCGCGCCGGGCGCCGACCTCGGTGAGCCTGGGATGGCGCTCGATCTCCAGCCGCCACCCCTGGTCGTCGGTCAGGTGCAGGTGCAGCACGTTGAGCTTGTGCTCGGCGAGCAGGTCGACGAGGCGCAGGACGAACGCCTTGGGCATGAAGTGCCGGGCGACGTCCAGCATCACCCCGCGCCAGGCGAACCTCGGCCGGTCCTCGATCGTCCCGTACGGCACCTCGGGCCCCAGCTGGGCGAGGGTCCGCGAGCCGTAGAAGCGGCCGGCCGGGCCGCCGGCGGTGAGCTCGACGCCCGAGGGGGAGACGTCGAGGCGGTAGCCCTCCTCGTCGAGGGACGGATCGTCGGGCATGAGCCGCAGCAGGTCCCGCCGGAACGCGACGGAGCCCCCGTCGACGACCACTTCCCGTGGCCTCGGAATGATCACGTTGGTCTTCCCTTCACGGCGCCCCGGAAGGGCGCGCCTGTGGACGGACGGTGGGACCTATCCCTTGACGGCGCCGGCGATCATCCCTGAGGTGACCCTGCGCTGCAGGACGAGGAAGATCAGCAGCACCGGCAGCATGAAGAGGGTCGAGGCGGCCATGGTGGCGCCCCAGTCGGTGCCGAAGACGTTGCTGAAGGAGGAGAGCCAGACGGGCAGCGTCCGGTCGTCCTGGTTCTTGATGATCAGCGCGTTGGCGAAGGCGAACTCGTTCCACGCGGTGATGAAGCCGAACAGGGAGGTGGACATCAGGCCGGGGGCGAGCAGCGGCAGGACCACCCGGCGGAAGGCGGCCATCCTGCCGCACCCGTCCATCAGCGCCGCCTCCTCCAGTTCGGGAGGGATCGAGGCGAGGAACCCGCGCAGGGTCACGATGGTGAACGGCAGCGTCGTCATGAAATAGATCAGGGTGAGCATCGACAGCCTGTCGAGCATCCCGGTGTCGCGGGCGATGATGAACATCGACACCAGCAGCGCCTCCCAGGGGGCCATCTGGGCGATGAAGACCATCAGGACGAACGCCCTGCGCCCGCGCCAGCGCATCCGGGCCACCGCGAACGCGGCGAGCAGCGCGACCACCAGCGCCAGCAGCACCGCGCTCGCGGTGACGGTGAGACTGTTACCCCAGAACGTCCAGAAACCGTCGGCGCTCACCGCGGTCGCGAAGTGCTCCAGGGTGGGGTGGGCGGGCCAGAAGGTCGGGGTCTGCGACTGGATGTCCCTGGTGGGTTTGAACGCGGTCAGCACCATCCAGTAGACGGGGAAGACCGAGACGGCCAGCACGGTCAGGGCCGCGAGGTTCAGCGGTACGCGGCGCAGCGGGACGGTCACAGGTGCTCTCCCTCGTGCTTGAGCATCCGCCGGAGATGGGTGATCAGGAGGGCGATCAGGATCAGCACGGTCAGGCTGGAGATCGCCGAGCCGAGGTCGTACCTGTGCAGTGACTGTGCGACCTGGAACGCGTAGACGGGCAGGGTGGTGGTGGCCTCCTCCGGGCCGCCCTTGCTGATCGCCCAGATCTGGGCGAAGCACTTGAACACCCAGATCACCTCCAGCGAGGTGATCAGGCCGAAGAGCGGCCGCAGGATGGGGAAGGTGACGGTGGTGAAGACCTGCCGCCCGCTCGCGCCGTCGATCCGCGCGGCCTCGTACAGCTCGGCGGGGATGGTGGTCAGGCCCGCGTACAGGGTGAGCGCGGCGAACGGCACGGACTGCCAGACGACCAGGGCGACCAGGATGGCGAAGGTGGAGGTGCCGTGGGCGAACCAGGTGTAGTCCCTGAAGGACTCGAACCCCAAGGTGACCAGCAGCCAGTTGACCACCCCCAGCCGTGACTGGAAGAGCCACTGGAAGATCGTGGTGGCGGCGAGGACGGGGGTCGCCCAGGTGAGCACCAGGCCGCCCATCACGGCCAGCCGCATCCTGCGGCCCAGCCGGGCGATCATCAGTGCCACCGCGGTGGAGACGACCATGATGAGGACGACGTTGACGGCGGTCCAGAGCAGGGTCCTGCGCACCACGGCCCAGAACTCCGCCCCCCCGAGCACCCGCGTGTAGTTGTCCAGGCCGACGAGCGCCGCCCCGCCGCGGATCAACTCGCCGGTCCTGAAGTGCTGGAAGGAGATGACGACGCTGCGGACCAGCGGGTAGAGCAGCAGGTAGGCGGTGCCCGCCAGGGTGGGCGCGATCAGCAGGTAGGGCCAGAGGCCGTTCAGCCGGGACGGCCGCGCGCCGGGTCGCGGCGCGGGCGGCGCGGGTGCGGTGGCGTCCCGGTCACGGGCACGCCGCCGGGGCGGGGCCTGGGAGGCAGCGGGCATGGCACTCCTCGGAGCGGACGGTACGGGGGGCGGTGTGAGGCTTGCGCGGACCGGCACGGGTTGTGCGGATGGTGCGGGGAAGCCGGGTGGCCGGCCTGCCGGTCGGGTGTCAGGACTTGGTGTTGAGGATCTCGGCGATGCCCTGGTCCACCTTGGCGGCCTCGGTGGCGGCGTTACCCTCGGTGAGCACCCTGGTCAGATACTCCTTGATCAGGTTCTTGGCCTCGACCGCGGCCCAGTTGGGGGAGTTGGGGGTGGCGTGCCCGCCTGCGGCGCCCGCCGCCATCGCGGCCGTCGCCTCGTTGCCGCTCAGCGCGCCCGCGAGGGAGACGCGGTTGGGCACGTAGCTCATCTCCTTGGCCATGTCGACCTGGAACTTCTCGCCCGCCAGCGCCTTGACCACCTGGTAGGCCGCCTCATGGTTCTTCGAGGCCTCGGGGATGACCAGGTCGGAGCCGCCGGTGAACACCGCGCCCGGCCTGTCGGCGGTCTTGCCCGGGATCGGGAAGAACCCGAGCTTGCCCTTCAGTTCCGGATTGGCCTTCTCGATCGCCACCGCGCCACCGGGCGCGGAGATGAGCTGGGCGACGTCGCCCTTGGCGAAGACGTCGGCCTGCGGCGGTTTGGCCTCGTCGGAGTCCTTGGGGCCCTTGCCCAGCGCCTGGAGGGTCCGGTAGAACTCGATGCCGGCCAGCGCCTGGGGGGTGCCGAGGCCGCCCTTCCAGGTGCCGCCCTCGTTGACCGCGAGGTCGCCGCCCTCGTCCCAGATGAATCCCGCCAGGGTGTACCAGTTCTGGCCGGGCAGGTAGATGCCCTGGTCGCCGCCCTTGTTGAGGTTGGCCGTGATCTCCAGCCACTCCTGCCTCGTCTTCGGCGGGGCGGTGATGGACGCCTTGGCGAACAGGTCCTTGTTGTAGATCACCACCCGGTTGGCGGCGTACCACGGAATGCCGTACTGGCGCCCGTCGATCCTGCCCGGTTCGGCCAGGCCGGGCAGCCAGTCGCCGCCGCCCAGGTCGGCGACCTTGTCGGTGAGGTCCTTCACCCCGCCGCTGGCGGCGTACTCGGCGACCTGGGTGTTTCCGACCTCGATGACGTCCGGGGCGTCATTGCTGGCCAGGGCGCTGGTCACCTTCTGCCCGATGCCGTCCCACTCCTGGACCTGGATGTCCAGGGTGACGTCCGGATGGGCCGCCAGGTAGTCGGTGCGGAAGCGGTCGAGCAGGGCGTCGGAGAAGCTGTCCCGCATGACCCACACGGTCAGGTTCGTGGCGCCCTTCCCGGTACCGGCCGAGCCGGGCGAGTCCGCGGAGGGTGACGGCTCGGCGGAGCCGCATGCGGTGAGGCCGGCGGCGAGTGTCAGCACTGCCGCGGTGGCGCGGAGGCGATGCCCCATCGGTACTCCCAGAGGTCATGTATTGGTAAGTAATTGGCCTGCTCCGCATAGGGTGGCTCTTACCAGTTCCGTCGTCAAGGCTTGTTTTTTCTCGGACAGCTGGTAACAAATAGGTAAGGTCTAGGTAAGGTGGGGGCGTGACGCTAAACATGAGGTCCGGGCTCAAGCGCGACCGGGTGCGCGATGTCCTGCTCGACTTCATCGCCGACATGAAACCGGGCGAGGCGATCCCCTCGGAGCGGGATCTCTGCAGGGAGCTCGGAGTCTCCCGGCCCACGGTGCGCGCGGCGATCGACGATCTGGTCAGGTCGGGGCTGCTCGTCCGCGAGCGGGGGCGCGGCACCTTCACCGGGCCACATCGGGTCACCCAGGCGCTGGCGTCGACGACGGGCAACTCGTTCTACGCGCCACCCGCCGAGGGCAACTGGCTCAGCCGCATCCTGGAGTTCGGCTCCGCCCCCGCGGGCGCGCGGCTCGCCTCCCGGCTCCAGCTCTCTCCCGCCGACCCCGTCCTGAGGGTCGTCCGGCTACGCGTCGTCGACGACGAGCCCATGGCGATCGAGCGCATCCACCTGCCGCACGCCCTGGTCGACGGCCTCGTCCCGGCCGACATGGAGTCGGGGTCGTTCTACCGATTCCTCCGGGAACGTTTCAATGTCGACGTCCGCACCGCGGTGCAGACGATAGAGCCCACGGTCACCGACGAGACCGAGGCCAAGTTGCTGCACGTCCCCCAGCACGCCCCGGCCCTGCTCTTCGAGCGCACCACCCGCGACGTCGGCGGCCGGATCGTCGAGTTCACCCGCTCGATCTACCGGGGCGACCGCTACCGGGTGACCTCGGAACTCTCCTTCAACGCCGACTCCGGCTGACCCCGCAGGGTCAGCCGGAGGCCGGGTCCCGGGGCCGCCCCCCCCGCGCGCCCCGAGCCGGTCACTTGATCGCGGCCAGCTCCTGCCAGAGCCCCTGCTCCTCGTCGGCGGGGAAGACCACCTGCCGGCTCCGCTCGGGCGGCTCCCCGGTGAGGTGTTCGCGCCTGCGCCGCCGCCAGATGCCGATGTGCAACCGCGCCATCGTGTTCCGGCAGGCGTACGACCCGGGCTGGAGGACGGGGGGCGGCTCGGCTAGGTTCGGGGAGATGACCTCCCTCGACGAACTCGCCGCTCGGGCCCGCTCTCTCGTACGGGAGGGGCACCGCGCGCTGCTGGGCATCACCGGCGGCCCGGGGGCCGGTAAGACCACCCTCGCCGAGCACCTGGTCGAGATGCTGCGCCCGGCGCCTCCCGAGGGGCTGCCGGCGCGGGAGTGGGTGGCGTACGTGCCGATGGACGGCTTCCACCTCGCCGACGTCGAGCTCGACAGGCTCGGGCGTCGCGACCGCAAGGGGGCGCCCGACACCTTCGACGCCGCCGGCTACGCGGCACTCCTCCGCCGCCTGCGCGAGGACGAGGATGACGTGGTCTACGCGCCCGCCTTCGAGCGCGACCTGGAGCAGCCGGTCGCCGGCAGCATCCCGGTCACCCGGGCCGCCAGGCTCGTCGTCACCGAGGGGAACTACCTGCTGCTCGACCAGGGCGACTGGTCACGCGTACGGCCGCGGCTCCACGAGGTCTGGTACTGCGACCTCGGCCCCGACGAGCGGGTGCGCCGCCTCGTCTCCCGCCACGAGTACTTCGGCAAGGATCGCGACGACGCGGTCGCCTGGGTGCTGGGCACCGACCAGCGCAACGCGGACCTCGTCGCCACCACCCGCTCCCGCGCAGACCTCGTCATCCCCGACGCGGTCCTCCGCTCGATCGGCTCCCCCGAGAAGACGGCCGGCTGACCATGAGCCTTCCTGCGGGCGTCCCGGCTCCGGAACGCCCGCGGGCGGGGATCCCCAGCCCGGCGAACTCCGGATCGAGCGGCCTCTCGCCCGCGGGGAGCGGGGTATCGAGTTCCCGCGGGCTGAGGTCGTGCACCGAAGGCGGAGCGGGGTCAGAGGCGCATCCCCTGGATGTGGGTGGTGCCCTCGGCCGAGAGGTTGTCCATGTGCCGCCGCAGTTCCGCCGCGGTGGGTCCGAGGCTGAGCCGGTGTGCGATCACGCGTACGGTGTCCTGGTAGTGGGCGGAGAACTTGTCCGTGTCCGGGAACGCCTGCCAGCCGAAGCGGCCGAACAGCAGGTGCTGGCCCTGGTCGGTGCCGGACGTGCTGAGCAACAGGGAGGCACCCAGGGCGTGGCCGGCCGCGACGACCGCGTTCACCATCCAGCTGCCCAATCCCTGGCCCTGCAGTTCGGGAGCCGTGGCCAGCCGACCGGCTTCGAACACCGACAAGGCGGGAACCTGCATGTTCGCGAGCATGTCGGCGTACTCCCGGTCGCCGAGGTGGCGCCGAGTCTGGAAACGGGGCGCCAGCTTCGGGGGCGCCAGGCGGACGCAGCCGGCGATCTCCGCACTGCCCTCCAGATAGGCGATGAGATGGTAGGAGCCCAGGTCGAGACTCTGCGCGTCGACGTAGTGGGTGTCGGCGACCCGGAAGCTCGGTCTGCTGCCGTTGTCATACAGGACCCACGCACGGAACCGGCGGACCGCCTCCAGCCACTCCGCCGGCTGCTCGAAGGGTGACTGCCGGTGAACCCGAAGGTCGACCATCAGGCCTTCCCTGGTGTCCACGGAACCCGCCTCGCGCCACATCCTGGTCTCGGGGATCGGGAAGCGCGGCTCCTGTTCGGTCGGCTGAGCGCTCACGCGCCAACCTTGTCCGATTCCAGGTCGGCCTTCGCGAGATCGAGGCACTCGGCCATGAAGGCCGCGTACGACGTCAGCGCGGTCTTGCCCGTCTCCACCATCAGGTCCAGCGCGTCGGGGAACTGCTTGAGGAGCTCTCCGAGCTGCCGCTGGTTGAAGGCGGTGTGGCCGGCGTCGAGTTCCACGTGCTCGGCCAGGAAGCTGTAGCACGCCGTGTCCGGGCCGAAGACCCGCTGGCAGTTGACGAGCAGGACGGGGCCGATCGTGATCGACAGTCTTTCGATCTCGTACTCGATGGCGAGCTGGAGGAACGGCTTCGGCCCCGAGATCACCTTTTCGTGGAGCTTGGCGTAGAAGTTCGTGCTGGCCAGCGGGGGAGCGGCCAGCAGGAGCTCGGTGTCGAGCGGCTCGCCGAACCTCTCCTGCCACCAGTCGGCGATGGCCTTCGCGTCGGTGACCATCATCCGGTCGTGACCGGCCTCCGCCCTGGCGTGCGCTTTCAGCGCCTTCTCCAGCTTCTCCATGCCCAGCTCGCCGCAGCGCGCGCCGGCACTGGAGATCCAGTGCTCCACGTCATGCGTCATGTGGACGCCGTGTGCGTTGAAACGCAGCATCCAGCGGGCGAACAGCCTTTCGTCGGAGACGGCGGAGGAAATCTCGGAAACGGCCGCGTCTTCGAGGAAACGCTGACGGCTGGCCTGCAGTGATCCTTCGTACTCGTCCATGACCGTGCTCAAAGGAAGTCTCCCTGGTTCGTCATCCGTAGGATGATCATGATGCGGTTGTCCGACGGCGGGGCTTCTCGGTAAGTCAGCCTCAACAGAGCCTGAACAGCTGGAAATCCCAGACGTCCGTCATCTCTGCCGCGTCCGCCGCGTCGAACTTGTCGATGTAAAGATGCATCGTCCCGGCTTTGGTGTCAATGGATTCCTCGCGCGTTCCGGACTTCACGGGATCGACGTCGGCGGTGTGATTTCGATCCTGAAGAGTCCCCGCGGGGCCGGTATCGCCGCCCGCCCCCCTTCCGAACACCTGGGATGGATCGCGGCCGTCGATCCCGTGAAGTCCGGCGCCGTCCGGAGGCGGCCGAGGGGACCGCAGCCCGGTGCTCGCTTTTGTTCCAGCTGAAAACATCATTTTCAGATGGGGGGAAAGAACGTTCACGCGCCGGGGGGGAAGCCGCCGTCATGGCGGGCCGGGAGTCGCCCGACGGGCACGTTGCCAACCGCAACGAGGGTGTCGGCCGGCCGCTCTCCGGTGAGGTCGGCGCAATGCGGGTGCGCGCGAGGTGGACATCGCCGGTCGGCCGGGTGGGGTTGGGGAGTCCGGCGGGCGCGGACGTGGTCGGTTGAGATCGCCGGCATCCTCGGTTCACCCCGCTGTGGCCACTGATGAGCTCTCGGAACGGCGGGGATGGGCCGGTTCGCAACGCAATTAGGTATATAGCCTACATGTTTAGTGGGTTATTGTGAGTGGCATGTCGGGTTCTCAAGTGGTCGCCGTCGTGGGTGGCGGCGCGAGCGGCACCCTGGCCGCGGTCCACCTCCTGCGCGAGGCGCGGGTGCGCGCCGTGCCGCTGGAGGTCGTGATGATCGACCGGTACGGGCGGTACGGGCTGGGGCAGGCCTATTCCACCGTCGATCCCCACCACCTTCTCAACGCCGGCGCCGACAAGATGAGCGGGCTGGAGGGCGACGCCGGCCACCTGCTGCGCTGGGCCCGTGATGCGGGGTTGGCGGTTTGCGGCTCCGATTACCTGCCCCGGCGGATCTACGGGCGTTACCTGCGCGCGCTGCTGGACGGCGCCGAGGAGTGGCCCGTCCGGGGGGTGCGCAGGGTGACCGGTACGGCCGAGGCTTTGACCGGCGATCCGGGCTTGCGGGTGCATCTGTCCGGCGGCGGGTACGTCGAGGCCGGCGCCGTCGTCCTGGCGCTGGGCAATCGCGCCCCGGCGGCCTGGCCGCGCGTCGTGGAGGCAGGGAGTCCCCGATACGTCGCCGACCCGTGGGCGCCGGAGGCGCTGGCCCGCGTCGGCGACGGCGCGCCGGCGCTCGTGCTGGGGACCGGGCTGACGATGGTGGATGTGGCGGTCACCGTGACCGGGGCGCACCCGGATGCGGTGGTGTACGCGGTGTCCCGGCACGCCCTGCTGCCGCGGCCGCACCCCGATCCCGTGCCGCCCCCGGTGGCGACGCCGTTCCCGGACGGGCCGCTGGGGATCGCCACCCTGTTGCGCGCCGTGCGCGTCGCGGTCAGGGACAACGGGGGCGACTGGTGCGGCGTGGTCGACGGCCTGCGGCCGCAGACCCAGAGCCTGTGGGCCCGGCTCTCCCCCGATGACCAGCGGCGGTTCCTGGACCTGGCCGCCCGCTACTGGGAGGTCCACCGCCATCGGATCCCGCCCGCCACCGCCGCCCGGATCGCCGCCCTGCGGGCCGCGGGCCGCCTCCACGTGCTGCGCGGGCAACTGGTCCGGGCCGTGACCGGCCCCGGCGGGCTTCGCGTCCACCTGGACACCGGCGGTGGCGCGGTCAGGGAACTCGACGTCGGCTGGCTGGTCAACGCCACCGGTCCCGGCGCCGACATCGCCCGCGACCCCTTCCTGGCCGCTCTCCTCGCCACCGGCACGGCCCGGCCCGACCGTCTGGGGCTCGGCCTGGAGGCCGACCCCGGCGGCGTGGTCCTGGACGCGGCCGGACGGCCGGACGGCCGGATCTTCGCCCTGGGCCCGCTGCTGCGCGGAAGCCTGTACGAGAGCACCGCGATCGCGGAGATCCGCGCCCAGGCCGCCGCCCTCGCCCCCCGCCTCCTCGACGCGATCACCCTCGCTCCCCGCCTCTGAAGGAGGGGAGCAGCCTCTGCGGGAGAGGCCGGGGAAGGACTCGGAGCGAGGGATCACGCCGAAAAATTGATGCGTTCGCTCTCCCGCAGGATGCGGATGCGAGAAGAAATCTCGACTGGCTCTCGTGTCTGCCATAGTTATGTGCCTTTACCCTCGCATATGCGTGTGATCGAGACGCGGGGCGGGAATATTGCGGTAAAGGTCCATGTCCATGACCTGATCACGGGCGAGGGAGGGCTGAGGCCCATGTCGATCGACGTCCCCGATCGTGTCCGCGCCGGCGGGCGGCTGCGCCTGTCGGGCGACCTGTCCCTTCCCGGACTGTTGAGCATGGCCGATCTGCGGGCCTTGCCGCAGCGGACGGTGGAGGTCGGCTTCGCCTGCCGCACGTCGGGAACCCGGCACCACCGCTTCACCGGCCCCCTGCTCCTGGATGTGGCCCGCGCGGCCGGGCCGGTCTTCGACGCCTCCGAGCGCAAGGATCGGCTGCGGTTCCTGGTGTCGGTGCTGGGGCGCGACGGCCATCACGCGGTGCTGTCGTGGGGGGAGATCGACCCGGAGTTCGGCGATGTCCCGGTGCTGGTGGGCGTCCGGATGGACGACGACGACCTGGACGCGCGCGGGCCGCACCTGGTGGTGCCCGGAGACCGGTGCGGAGGACGGCACATCAGCGAGGTCGTCGAGATCCGCATCTGCGCGGACGCGCGCCTGTGGAAAGAGACGCCGGACGACCTGAAAAGAATGGAGGGCGTACCGGATCGTGTCGGCCGCTCGTCCCCGAGCGGTGCCGGAGCCGCAGATCATTCCGGTGAGGAGCCCGGAACCGCCGTGCCCCGGCCGTGACGGGTGGTCCTCCTGCCCGGGACACAGATCCGGCTAGTATGGCCCGCGTGAGCAGGAGTGATCAAAAATATCCTTATCATCACGGTGACCTGCGACGAGCTTTGCTGGACGCCGCCATGGAGGCCATCGCGAAGGACGGACCCGCCGCGCTCAGCCTGCGCGACGTGGCCCGCCATGTGGACGTCTCACACGCCGCGCCAACCCATCACTTCCGCAACAAGACGGGCCTTCTCACCGCGATAGCCGTGGAGGGTTACCATCGGCTGGCCGACGAGTTGGAGCGAGCGCGGGCGGTTGGCGGGCTCGCCGAGCTCGGCGTCGCCTACGTGCTCTTCGCCACCGGTAACCGGGCGTATTTCGCGGTCATGCGCGCCACCGACCTGCTCGACACCAGGGACCCCGAATTCGTGGCCGCTCGCGAGCGAACCGGGCACCAGCTGCTGCGCGGCACGGCGAGGCATCCCGGTTCGGCCGACTGGACCGTCGCCCTGGCGGCGTGGGCGCTCATGCACGGTCTTGCCAACCTGTTCGTGGAGGGCAACATCCAGCCCGAGCCGGGAAGTGACATCGAGGAGCTGACCCGCGCTCTCACCCGTCGGCTCGTTCCTCGCTGACCTCAAGATGACGGCCGCCCCGCGTTCGGCCGGGGCGAGGGCCGTCCCCCGAGGGCCTTGCCGTGCGTTCGAGCCTCGCGCACAGGGCGGAGCGCGCCCGCGGCCCCGCCATGAGACAGCGCGACTCGGCGGGTCGCGTCGGCAGAGGCCGCATCCGGGAGCGTGCGACGGCCGATTCGCGACGTCGACCCCGTGAGCCAAGGTGCGGTGCGCTGGGCGCCAAGCATCCACCAAGAACGGCAGGCGAAGCTGGTGCCCGACAGTCCGGCTCGGACCTCGTTACGTGACAGGAGATCCGTCAGTCCTGTCAGTATCTGACGTGCGAATGGAGAGAACACTTGAGCACCATGTGTCCATCCGCCTTCGGGGGTGACCTCACCTCTGAACACGAGGAAATCATTGACGCCGTGCTCCGCGAGTGGATGGACCACGGACTGTCCACCGTGGCCGTCGACAAGGACAGGGCGGAATGGGCCGTGCGCCACGCGTACGGCGCCGCCGGGCTGGACGCCCCCTCTCTCGTGATATGGGCCGACTCCCCGATGGAATGTCTGTCGACCGTCACGGCCTTCGACCGGCTTCCCCCCGCGAACCCCTCGGGGGAGCGGTCCGTGGAGGTCCGCCGGAGCGGGCTCGGCGACGACCTGCGGGTTTCCAGCAGGAGCCAGGTCAAGGAGGAGCTCAAGGACCGGCTCAAGGACCAGATGCACGACCGGCTGAGGGCCCGGCTGGGCAACCAGCTCTGGGACCGGTTGCGGAGCCAGCTCAAGGAACGGCTCTGGGAGCAGCTCTGGCGGCAGCTCAGAGCCCAGCTTGGAGGCCAGCTCCTCGGCCGGCTGTGGGAGCAGTTCCGGTCCGAGACCTGCACATACGTGTGGGGGATCCTCGACATCTGGCGCGAGGCCTATTGGATCGCACTGTACACCTGCGCTTTCCGGATAGCCGGGCTGGAGCCCGGCGAGCGTCTGGAGACGCTGGCGGAGGCGAGCCGGCACCTCGGCTGGTGGATCCCGCTGAACGGGGCGGTGGTCCTGTCCGAACGTCCCATCGCCATCCTCCGGGACGACGACCATCGGCTTCACTGCGAAACCGGCCCCGCCCTTTCCTGGCCCGACGGGTACGCGCTCCACGCCTGGCACGGCATCCGGGTCCCCGAGTGGGTCATCACCGATCCCACCCCCGAGGCCATCCTGGCCGAGGGGAACGAGGAGATCCGCAGGTGCGCCATCGAATCCCTCGGTTGGTACCGCTACGTCGCCGCCGCGGGGCTGAAGCTCGTCGCGGAAGCCGCCGACCCCGGTGATCCCGGCCGCACCCTCTCGCTCTACGACGTGCCGACGCAGGTGTTCGGGGAGCACGTCCGCGTCCTGCTGTCCGCCGACGGCGGGAATGAGCGTGACGGGGTCCCGGGCAAGTCGGGGCTGATAGTCCCCGCCGAGACGGCCACGCCGCTCGACGCGGTCGACTGGAGCCGAGGGTTGACCGCCGATCGGTACAGGTCGCCGTACCGGGCCTGACCACGGCATGCGCGAATGGCCGGTCGGTGGTGGCCGCGGTGCCCTTCCCCGTCACCCGCCTCCGCCGCCTCGGCGAAACCGGCGGCTCATGAACAGAGCCTGCCTGTACGGAGGTGCACGGCACGGGTCGCGATCCACCGCCTCCGGGCCCTTCGGCCGCCTGGTCGTGGCCTGCGCCTCGTCTGCCGCCTCGGTGAACCGGGTCGCCTCCTCGCCTCCGAAACCCGCGATCTCGAAGGCGAGTGAGGTGAGCAGCAGGCAGCGTGCCGCGTGGTCGCCCGCGGGCAGCAGGGAGAGCGCCTCCTCGATGACCTGGACGACCTCTTGGAAGCCCTTGTCGCCACCCCCGGTGCCGTATACCGCCGGCTTGTCCAGTACGCCGACGACCCGTGCGGTCAGCTCGGGGTCGGCGTGCGGAAGGGCCAGCTGGATCGCCCGCTTCCACAGCTCCCTGGCGTCGTCCAGCTCGTCGCAGAGCGCCAGAGCGGTGACCCGTCGCACGAGCAGTTCCAGATCCTCCTCGTCCGCGAATTCGATCGCCCGTCCCCAGAGGGAAGCCGCCTCGCGGTACGCCGAGCGTTCTTTGGCTCGCTCGGTGGCGAGCACGCAGTGGCGAGCGGCGGCCGAGGGCTTGCCGCTCGCGGCGAAGTGGTGGGCCACGGCGGCGGCCTCGCGCGGGCCGAGCCGTTCGAGAGACGCGGCGATCCTGCCGTGGGTGCGGATCTGCCGCAGGCGGGACATCTCACCGTAGAGCGCGTCCCGGGTGAGGGCATGGGTGAAGCGGAGCCCACCACCCTCGGGCTCGACGAGCAACCCGGCTGTCAGGGCCGCCTCGACCGCTTCCACGACGACCTCCTCGCCGTTGCCGTTCACATCGATCAGCACGTCGATGTCGAAGTCCCTGCCGATGACCGCCGCCTCGCTCAGCACGCCCCGGATGGACGCGGGCAGGCGGGCGAACCTGCGCCGGAGCACGTCGCGTATCCCCGCGGGCACGGTCGACAGGGCGGCGTCCTCGCCCTCCGTGGCGATCAGGCGGGCGGTCTCGCGCAGGAAGAAGGGGTTGCCGCCGGTGCGGTCGGTTACGGCGGCAAGCACGCCAGGCGTCACCGCCCTGCCCGAGACGGAGGCCACGAGCCGCTCCGCCGCGTCCTGGTCGAGCCCGTCCAGGACGATGCGGAGCGGCTCGTGGGGGGCCAGCGTGGCCAGTGTCTCCGCGAGTCCGTCCGCCTCCTCCTCGCGGAAAGTGCCGACGATGAGGACCTCGGCGTCCCTCAGCTCGGAAACCAGGTCCACGAAGATGGCCAGCGTCTCATCGTCGGCCCGGTGCAAGTCGTCGAGGACGAGCAGTAGCGGGGAGACCCGGGCCACCTCCGCCAAGTACGCCGCCAGGTCGCGGCGGAACCGGAACCGTTCGGCGGTGAGGTTCGCGTCACCGTGGACGGGGTACGGGGCATCCGGATCGGCGAGCAGCCGCCGGATCCGCGCGGCCACCGCCTTGGCGGGGGCCATGCGAGCCGTGAGAGTACGCAGAATCTCCACCCACGCCCATCCGGCCGGAGCTCCGCCGGTCTCCGGGCAGCGGCTGACGGCGGCCTGCCGACCAGAGCGCGAGTGTCCGGCGACGACCGCTTTCACCAGGGCGGACTTTCCTATGCCCGCCTCACCGCTGATCAGCGCGATGCCCCGGGACATCCCGGCGAGCAGGGCCAGTTCCCTCTTCCTGCCGAAGATCGGGGCGAGGGTCTCCGGACCCGCCTCGGCCCTTACCCGGCGGAGTCTCTCCGGCGAGGACAACGTTGTGGAGGAGGTCATGTGCTCCAAGGGCTTGTTCGCGGCGACCGGCCGCGCGATCTCGGGAGATTGCGAGAGAATGTCGGCTTCCAGCCGTTGCAGTGCCGGACTCGGGTCGACGCCGAGTTCCTCGGCGATGGTGTGGCGGGCCTGTCTGAGTGCGACGAGCGCGTCCCCCTGCCGGCCCTGGTGGTAGAGGGCGATCGCGAGCAGCCGCCATCCCTCCTCCCGTAGCGGGTGCTCGGAGAGGTGGGCGCGCAGGTCGGCGATCACGGTGCCCGGCGAGTCGAGCGCGATCGCCGCGGCCGCGCGGTGCTCGACGGCCATGGTGTGCAGCTCGTCCAGGCGGGAGATCTCGGACAGCGCCCAGTCGGCCGTGGCGAACTCGGCGTACGCCGGTCCCCGCCAGATCTCGATTGCCGCGTCGAGCTCGCGCAGAGCCGCGCGGGCGTCTCCCGCGCCCAGGAACGCGGCTCCCCGCCGAGCCATGTCCTCGAACCGCCAGGCGTCCGCCTCCTTGCTCCGTATGGCATAGCCGGGAGAGACCGTGACCAGCACCTGGGGCGGGGTGCCCGCCGCGCGGTCCGATTCCAGGACGCGCCGTAGGTTGGAGACGTAGGTGTGCACCGAGGTGACGGCGCTTCCCGGCGGGTGGCCGCCCCACAGGTCGTCGATCATGCGTGTGATCGGCACGACTTGGCCGCGGGCGACCAATAATCGCCCGAGAACCGAACGCTGTCGTGGTGCCCCGAGGTTCACCGGCCTTCCGGTGCCGATTACTTCGAACGCTCCAAGAACCCGAAATGCCACCATTAGTGCCCACCCAGCATCGAGCGTCGGCAGGCCTGGACCTGGCACGTGCCACTTCCGGAGTTCGGACATGGCGATGCCGCAGCCTGCCGCGCAAGCGTGCCCACGCCGGTCTTCCGCGAATCAGGACGACTCGCGGGCGGACCGGCAACGGGATTTCCGACGGATCCCACGACCGCGGTCATCGGGAGGACCAGGCCGGCCATGCCGGGGTCGGCGCCCGCGTGCGGTGCGTGAGGGGGAGAAGGAATGATTCAGTACCGACTGCGGGTGCGGCGTCGTCACGAGGATACGCATCCGCCGAAAACATCGATCATCAACCCGCGTGACCGCCCCATCACATCATCGTGGAGAGGCTCCGCGGAGAGTTGGCTTGTCGTAGTGGATGAACAGCCGGGTGCGGGCTGGCGTGACATGGGCGTCTTCCTATGGGGGCGGCTTGGTTCTGGACTGCGGAACCGAGCGGTTTGAACGCAATCACAATCACCGATCCCCCTTGAGGAGAGCTTGGAATCCACTGCAAACCCTGGCAGTGGTCTCGACCACCTGCCTGACTCTCCCGTCAAGGCCCCCTTTCGGCGCTGTGCGCGCCGCTGCCGGCGCGACGCACGCGCCTGAGGACCTGGTGCCGTACCCCTGTGGCCGAAGAAGGCGAACGGCCGCTGGTCCGGATCCGCCGTCGGCTCCCCGGCCGGCCCGTGGCTCGGGGACGCGGCGGGGCGACCCCGTACGCCGCGAAGGCGTCGCCGAACCGGTGCGGGGAGGCGGCCGGTACGGGGTCGGCCCGCCGAACAGTGTCGACAGGCCGGTCAGATCCATCCCTGCGGTTCGTCGAGGGGGCACGGTACGCCGCGGTCCCGGACGCGCGCCCGCTGATTTACCGGGCTTCCGGTGAGCTCATCAACCGCCGACAGGCGTCGAGGTTGCCGAGGCAGGCCAGCCGGACGGGTTGGTCCCGCTCCACCACGCCGTCCAGCAGGTTCAGCGCCCGCTCCAGGAACGTCACGGCCTCCTTTGGCCGGCCGCTCCCGCGCAGGGTCGCCGCGAGGTTGTTCAGGGCCACGGCCAGCTCGGGATGGTTCTCGCCCAGAAGCTCTTCCTTGATCGTGAGCACCTTGCGATAGGTCGCCTCAGCCGCTTCCAGATCCCCCCTGGTGTACTGGAACGCGGCGAGGTTGTTCAGAGTCGACGCGACCTCGTAGTGCTCGGGCCCGAAGTGCTCCTCGAAGACGGCGAGGGCCTCGCGCAGCAGCCGCTCGGCCTCCTCCTCCTCGCCGAGCTCGCGCAGGATCGCGGCGAGCGCCACCTGGTCGCCGGAGACCTCAGGATGGGCGGGACCGTGTACCAGCCGCCGGATCTCCACCGCGCGGCGGGCGAAGGGCTCGCCGAGCGCGTGGGTGCCGCGTGCGTGGTTCAGCCCGCCGAGGTTGTGATTGATGTCGGCGAGGTAGGGATGGTCCGCGCCGTGCAGGGCTTCGACGATCTTCAGAGCGCGCTGGTACGACCGCTCGGACTCGTCGAACCGACCGGTGTACTTGTGAAGTACGCCCAGGCTGTTGCAGACTCGGACGACGGCGAGGGAGTCAGGGCCGCAGGATTCCTCCGCCAGGACCAGCGCGTTCCTGAGCATCACGTCGGCGTCGCCGTAGCGCCCCCTGGCCCGCAGCAGGTCGGCGTGGTCCACGGTCACCCGTAGCCGGATCTCCGGATCGCCCGTCCGGGTGATCTCGGCCGCGCGTTCGAGGTGGCGTTCGGCCTCATCGTGGCGTCCGAGGCGCAGGCACAGCCGGCTCGCGAGCATCAGGGCGTCGGCGAGATCGCCACCGGCGTCCGGGTGGCCCGCGCGGGCGCCGCCGGTGAGATCGCGGACGGCGACCATGACGCCGTCGTACGCCTCCGCATAGCGGCCTGCCCGCTCGTGCTCACGGGAGAGGTCGAGGTCCGTCATGGCGGGTGTCTCTTCAGCCGTCATGCGAGCCGCCCCCCTGTGCCACCTTGATCGCCTCGGTGGGAGTCGTTTCGGCGGAGACCCCGTTCACCGACGGGGGAAGGAACCGCTCCAGCCGGATCGCCTGGCCGGCCACCAGGACGAGCACCCCCACCAGCACCATGAAGAGCACCGAACCGTAGCCGGCGCCGAGCGCCATACCCGCCAATCCGGGGCCGATGACGTAACCACTGGTCCATGCGAGGGTGTACGCCCCGTTGTACCGTCCCCTGTTCGAGTCGTCGGCGAGATCGTTGATGATCGGCGGGATGGTCGGGGCGAGGAAGGCATCCCCGATGGCGAACAGCGTCAGCGCGATCGTGAATCCGGTCAGGGCGATCCCGCCGTCTCCCAGTAGCGGGGTGACCAGTACCGTCGCCCACGCCGCGGCCATCAGCACGGCGCAGAGCGCGAACCCGCGAGTTCGGCGCCGGCCGGTCATGAGACGGAGCACGATGAGCTGGGCGACCACGATCATGCAGGTCTGCACGATGAAGGTGAAGCGCAGGCCTCCGGCGTCGAGCCCGCCGACCTCGGTGGCGTAGATCGGATAGGCGGTGTAGTAGGCCGCGAACCCGCACACGACCACGGCCACCACCAGAACCCAGACCCTCCGCAGCATCCGGTTCGAAACCACCTCGCGATAACCGCCCGCGACGGAGGTGATCGGCGTTTTCTGGATCTGTGGAGGATTATGCGTGAACCGGGCGATCAGCATGGCGAAGATCAGGAACGTCACCGCGTCCAACAGGTAGAGGATCACGAAGCTCCGCAACGACGAGAAGCTCACCACGAACGCCGCCACCAGCCCTCCGGCGCTGTGGCCGACGTTGACGGTGGCCTGCCGGACCGCGAAGGCCTGCGCCCGCAACTCCGCGGGCACCGAGCCGCCGAGAAGCACCTGGAAGGCCGGTGCAGTGATCGCGATGCCGAGCCCGTACACCCCGGCCGCGAGAAATCCCTGCCAGGCCGACTGGATGACCGCCAGGCCCGTGGTTCCCGCGGCGACGGTGACAAGGCCCGCCACGCTGGTCTGCCGCGCGCCGAAGCGGTCCGAGAGCAGACCGCCGAGAGGGTTTCCGATGAGTCCCGCGACCGCGATCATCGAGAAGATCGGCCCTGCCAGGGCAAGGTCGATATCCCGCATGCGGTGCAGGTAGACGAGGAAGAAGGGCAGTGTCATCCCCGTGCCGAGCGCGGACACGGCATCGCCGCTGAGAATGAGCCAGGTCTGTCGTGGAAGACGTGGCACTAATCCACGCACCGGCATCTGCTTCACCTATCCTGCTTGTCGTCTGCGGTGATCCGTGGTTTCAGAAGGACCGTTCAATGCCGTTGGCGGCCTTCCTGAACCTGCCGTTCCTCGCCGGGGCGTTTCCGGCGAGGAACGACGCCTCTGTGCCTCGCCGTCTTAGAGGACGGTGTCGCTGTGGTTGGTGGACAGGCCCGGGGTGAGGACGGTGTCGCTGTGGTTGGTGGACAGGCCCGGGGTGAGGACGGTGTCGCTGTGGTTGGTGGACAGGCCCGGGGTGAGGACGGTGTCGCTGTGT
>NZ_JBEXGU010000011.1:84030-105348 GCF_040607515.1 Streptosporangium sp. NPDC005286
GGTTGGTGGACAGGCCCGGGGTAAGAACGGTCTCGCTGTGGTTGGTGGACAGACCACGTGCCATGAGAACTCTCCTCAGGGAGGCCCCGCCCTGGTGAGCGGGGCAAACGGGTGAATACCGCCAGGCTGGCCGACGCTCCTTGGTGGAGGCTTGGCGCCTCGTGCGCCGCCGTCTTGGCTCACAGCTTCCGAGGGCGACCGAGCGGCTGAGGCCTCGCTCGCTCATACCGGGCGCCAAGCTCCCACCAAGTGGGATCGGTCCAGTGCAGCCGGGCCCTGAGTGGAATCCGGTGGGATACCCGGATGACCGGATGCCCGCCGTCGACGATCAGGCTCTCGGCGGACACCCGCCGGTTCTCGCCGGGATGAGCGGTCCCGGAGCGGGCGGCCGTGCCGAATGCGAATCGGTCAGAGTCTTGATCATCGGCGTGGTTCTCTTTGCCTTTTATGAGGAAATATCCCCGCCGTACCGTTTACACCTTCTGGGGGAACAAATGTTCATTGTCCGTTATCTCATCACCGCCGTTCTCGCCGCCTCAGCGGTGGCGCTCACCGCGCCGGTCGCGTACGCCGATCCTGAACCCCTGCCGCCCTGGTCACCCTTGTCGGAGGACTACGAGCCCTCGGGCACGCTGACGGTCAGGAACGGTGACCGCACGGAGACCCGGACCTGGGTGCCCGGTCACCAGAGCTACCGGAGCACCGAGAACAGCTCCAGTTCGCTGCACAGGTAGGCCCTAGGACTCCGGAGCGTGCGGGGGTCGTGCTCGCCCTGGCAGGTGGTCGCACATGGTTTGTCGGCAAAGATCCATTATCTTGCGGATTCCCCATATCCTCTCCGGAGGCGAAGAAGGGTGAGGGCATGACCGAGCAAGAGGCTGTTCCAGCGGGTATCGACCCGAACACCCCAAGTGTCGCTCGAATGTACGACTACTACCTCGGAGGCAAGGACAACTTCGCCTCCGACCGGGCGGCCGCGGAACAGTTCATGCGGGTGGTGCCCGGTATCCGCGAGATGACCCGGGCGAACCGGGCGTTCCTCTCGCGAGTCGTCGAGCTGCTCGTGCGCCAGGGCGTGCGGCAGTTCCTCGACATCGGGTCGGGACTGCCGACGCAGGACAACGTGCACCAGGTCGCCCATCGCATCACGCCCGACACCCGGGTGGTCTATGTCGACAACGACCCCATCGTCCTGGTGCACGGCCGTGCGCTCCTGGAGGACAACCACCTCACCTCTGTCGTCCAGGGCGACATGCGGGAACCCGAGAAGCTCCTGAGGGACCCGCAGATCGAGAGCGCCGTCGACTTCACCCAGCCCGTCGCGGTGCTGCTGATCTCGATGCTGCACTTCATTCCCGACGACGCCCTGGTCGCCCACATCATCACCACGATCCGCGAACGGCTGGCCCCGGGTAGCCATCTGATCGTCACGCACGCCTTCGAGGCCAACGTCAGCGCCGAGGTGCACGAGGCCGGGCAGCAGGTCTACCGCTCGACCAGCGCGGGGGCGCTCACCTCGCGCGGCCCGGAACAGCTGGCCGAGCTGCTGAGTGGAATGGAGCTGCTGGAGCCGGGGATCGTCCCGGTCGAGGCGTGGCGCTCCGAGTACGACGAGTACGGAGAGAAGATCACCGTCGACTTCACCAAGCCTGGCATCCTCGGCGTCGTCGGACGTAGCTGACCGCCTCCAGGCGAACTGGACTGGGAAGGCGCGAAGTGAAGAGCGTCAGCCAGGGCGGCGGGTTTGTGGCCGGCGGGCCGGCAACAGGACGCAGTCACCGCACATGCCGCCGCCGGGCAGGCGGTAGTACAGGCAGCAGCTGCGACGGACGAAGAAGGGACGGCCGGGTACGGGCTCGGTCAGTTCGCCGGTGCCGCGCAGGAGATCCCGGTCCAGCAGTTCGCGGCCCAGCCGCACGGCCTTCGCGGTGAGGTCGGGCCGTCGGTGGGTGAAGGCGCCGATGGTTCCGGCCAGTGCGGAGGCCGCATTGCCCCACAACAGCCCCGGCGCGATCTTCACGATCCGCCGGACCGCCTCCGCGAGCGGTTCCAGCATCTCGGCCATGATGCCGCGGTAGACCGGTTCGGTGATCCGCGCGGGGTCGCGGACGCCCCAGCCGGACAGCCGGGTGGCTCGCAGCGGCAGCGGGTCGGGGGCCGGCCGCCAGTACAGGTGCTCGGGGGCCAGGTCGATGAGCAGGTCGTGCGCGACCACGGCGCCGATGGACGGTGACCACAGGCGGGCGGCCAGGCCCTGGAACAGGATCGAGGCGGCCACCCGGTGCTCGGTGGTGTCCAGCCGTCCGGCCATGTCGTGGATTCTCGCCTCCAGGACGCCCGGATCCGTCCACAGATCGGTGAACGGCCGCCATCCGGCCTCGGCCTCGCCTGTCTCGATCCCGAAGTAGCCGCCGATGGCGCGGACGTCGGCGACCGCGCCGGCGACCACGGCCGGGGCGGCGGGCAGCAGTCCGGGCGGAGCACCGGCGCGTGAGTCGCACGGCATGGCAACCGCCTTCCTCTCTTGGGGAGTTCCGCCCCAATTTCGCTGAGGAGGCGACGGCGTGAGTCTCCTGGCTCTCGGGTCCAAGCTCGCCCGGCCTTCCCACCCGTACCCGGGCAGTGGCGATGTCGGGGTCCGCTCGCCGATCACAGTGGCGGGACCGCGCCGGGTTCACACCGGCTTCCTCGTTCCGCCGTCACCTTCGCTGTCATGGTCGCACGGCCCGCGTGATTCGCGGTGGGAGGGCCTGCCCAAGGAGGCCACCGCTTCCGGCGGCGCGCTTTTCACCGCGTACCGGCGATACCTTGCCCAACTCGCGATCATGCTGTGACCAGCGGCCCCGCGCCCCGAGGACGAGACAAGTTCAATGATCCACAACCGGGTCGCAAGTCCTCATCGCTACCGTGATCGCCGATCACATCTTGTTGACGGCAAGGAGAGAATCAGGGTGGCAGCGGTGGATTCCGTGCTTCGGACCGCTCGGCGGCGGATGAACACGTACCTGCGCGAGGGTTCTGACACGTTGGACCTGTCGGGTCTCGGGTTGGCCCGGGTGCCCGAGGAGGTGGCCGAGCTTCCCGGCCTGCGGGTGCTGCGCCTGAGGTCCAACTGGTTGACCGAGCTTCCCCGGTTCCCGACCGACCTGCCCGCGCTGACCGAGCTCTACCTCGGGGGCAACCGTACGCTGACCGCCCTGCCCGAGTGGATCGGCGAGCTGACCGGACTGGTCCGCCTCGATGTCTCGGTGACCGGACTGCGCCGCCTCCCCGACTCGATGCGCGAGCTCACCGGTCTCACGGAACTCGACCTGAGCAACCTCCATGACCTGGAGGAGGTGCCCGAGTGGATCGGCGACCTCACCCGGCTCGCCAGGCTCCGCATGTGGTACGCCGGGCCGGCCTGTTTCCCGGCGTCGATGGCCCGTCTCACCGCCCTCACCTGGTTGGACCTGACATACAGCCGGCCCGCCGACCTCTCTCCGTGGCTGGGCGAGCTGACCGCTCTGGAGCATCTCGATATGGGATGCGTCCCACTGACCGGCCTGCCGGAGTCGATCGGGAACCTCACCGCCCTCACCTCTCTCGGCCTGTGGAACACCGGGCTGACCGAGCTGCCGGAGTCGATCGGCAAACTCACCGCCCTCAGATCCCTCAGCCTGGGCAAGAACAAGCTGACCGCCCTTCCCGCGTCGATGCGGACCCTCACCCCCCTGACCAAGCTCGATCTGCAGGGAAACCGGCTGGCCGAGCTGCCGGAGTGGCTGGGTGAGCTGACCGCGCTCACCGAACTGCGCCTGGACCGCAACGACCCCAGGCCCCAGGTTCCGGCCTCGCTGCGAGCACTCGCGCGAACCCGTCCGGAATGGCGCCGCTTCCTGGCCAGCCGCACCCGCTGAGCTTCGAGGATGCCGCCCGGGTCGGGGCGGCATCCCATGAACCTCCTATCGATCTTCGCAATGAGAACCCATTGCCAAAGGTCGAAGGCGCGTCAACTCACGGGTGCAGCGGATCTGAAGATGGGCCCGAGACGGGCGGCGGACCTCAGCGGGGAGTACCCGGTGTGCTCGGCGGCGGCGGCGGCGGCGGGGGCGGCGGGGGCGGCGGCACTGGGGTGCCACCTCCGCCTCCGGTGTGCTGTCCAGGTTCGCCACAGTCATGTATGGGGTTGCACACGGGGGGCATGGCGAAGGCGGAACCGGCGGTGAGCGCCTGCGCACCGCCGAGTGCGAAGAACATCGCGATGACCGCGATGGCCTTGTGCTTTCTGTTCATGAGAGGTCCTCCTTCCGTCGTTGAGAATGATCGACGATCTCTCGATCGCCTTGGAGACGTCTTGGAGGCGGCTGCAATCGGCTTGGGACCAGCGCATGCTGTACCAGAACGCCGTCCGGGCGGCGCGGTCCGCACCGCGACAACACCGCCGGGGCAGGCGTCGGCGGACCTGGTCCCACGAGGGCACAGCGGCCCGTTCTCCTCGCGCCGGCGGGGATTTCCAGCGTCGGAAGGTCAGGAAAGGCGGCCGACGTAGGCGAGGGCCTGCTTCAGGAGGGTGCCCTGCCCGCCGAGCATCTCCTGCTGCACCAGCGGTGACGAGGCCTCCTCGGGAGTGAACCAGACAAGGTCGAGGGCGTCCTGCCGGGGGCGGCAGTCACCCGCGACCGGGACGACGTAGGCGAGGGAGACCGCGTGCTGCCGGGGGTCGTGGTAAGGCGTGACGCCCTGCGTCGGGAAGTACTCGGCGATGGTGAACGGCTGCGGAGAGGCGGGGATGTTGGGCAGTGCCGTCGGGCCGAGGTCCTTCTCCAGATGGCGGATGAGCGCGTCGCGGACCCGCTCGTGGTGCAGCACCCGGCCGGAGACGAGGGCGCGGCTGACCGTCCCGTCCGCTCCGATGCGCAGCAGCAGGCCGACATGCGTGACCACTCCGGCCTCGTCGACTCGCACCGGCACGGCGTCGACGTAGAGGATCGGCATTCGCGCGCGGGTCGACTCCAGCTCTTCGGGAGAGAGCCAGCCGGGCGTGGTTTCGGTCATTTCGGTCATTGATCGATCGTACTTCGCGGTGGGCTCGGAAACGCGTTCTTCCCCGGCGACCTGCCGAAAGTCAGGGCCGACGGGGCGCCGCCCGGCCTCGCTCGCGGTACGCCGGTCGTGGAGTCGATGCTCGCGATATTGCCAGGCGTACCGGCTTCTCGCCATGCCGAACGCGCCGCCATCCACCGCGCGCAGACCCTGTTCATCACCGCTCCGATCTGGCTCTTATGATTCACCGCAGACCCGACATAGACCTCTTGGAAAGAGAACCGGTTGTTGGGAATGTTCATCTCGGTGAAATGCTCAGGCCGCTATCGTGAAGACGTCGCGTGAGCGAGAGAAGGTGGCGAGATGGCCAGGCATGAATGGGACCCCGACCTGGGCGGTGGTCAGAATGAAAGCACTGGGCGTCGAATTGCCAGGGCGCGTAAACGCAGAGGGCTCACCCAAACCGGCCTGGCGGCCAGGGCCAATGTTTCCCGCAGCCTGATCGCGCAGGTCGAGGCGGGTCATAAACCGGCCACTCCCTCGCTTGTGGCGGCTGTGGCAAGGGCCTGCGGGGTCGATGCCGCCGAGATCAACGGCCAGCCCTACCGAGGGTCCGACAGACGCACCGACGCGGTGCACGCGGCGATGCCCGCCATCAGGCGCGCTCTCACCTACGCCGACATCTCCCCGGAGCTGGAGGTCCCTCCCCGGTCACTTGATGAGCTCGCCAAGGAACTGGTCAAACTCCAGAAGCTGCAGGGGGCCGCCGCCCATGTCAGGCTCGGTGGGCGCCTGCCGTCGGCCATCGAGGAGCTGACGGTCCACGCGGTCGAGTCGGACACTCCGAGGGCGTGGCGCCTGCTGAACCACGCGTACGCCATAGCGGTGTCCCTGACCCGCCGCCTGGGCTACAACGACCTGGCGCAGGTCGCCGTCGAGCGGGCCGCGACCGCCGCGCTGCGCGCCGACGACCCGCACCTGCGGCACCTGGTCTCGCTGTCGCGGGCGCTGCTGCTGCTCACCCTGGGGTCCGGTGACATCGCGCTGACCATGGTGAGGCGGGCGGCGAGCGACGTGGACCGGTCAGATCCGGCAGGCCTGCAGGTTTACGGCTCCCTCCAGTTGCGCGCAGCCGTCTCCGCCGCCCGGCTGGGGCACGAGTCGGACGCCTGGGAGCACCACGGCCTCGCGGCGGAAACAGCCGCCCGCATCGACTCGCGAACCCGGCCAGATCCGTACGGGCTGCAGGTGAATCCCGTCAACGCGGTGATTCACGGATGTGTGGTGGCGACGGAACTTGGTGACTACGACAGGGCGATTCGCCTGGACTCGGGTTTCATCCCGCCTGCCAGGATGTACGCCGAACGTAGGGCACATCACGAGATAGACATGTCCAGGGCACATCTGTGGCTCAGGGATCACGACAGAGCACTCAGACGAGTTCTCAACGCCGAGCGAATCGCCCCCCAGATGACACGATTCCATCCTACGGCGAGAGAGACCGTCAGGCAGCTGGGCGCCTATTACCGCACCGTCCCTGAGCAGTTGCGCGGTCTGGAAAGTCGAATGGCCTTCTAGATTTATCCGGGAGAATTGTTCACGGGAAACTGTGAACACTGCCGGTCGTCATGTTCCGTAAGGTCACCGTGATGGTGAGCATCGCGCTTCTCGCCATCCGAATCCGATGATTCCGACCTTGGAGGACGGGTGACACGGCGTGCGGTACGGGCTGGATATCGGGAAATGATCGACGAGGCGTCGGCGAACCGGCACGACCGGGCGCTGGCGGTCGTTCAGCGACTCCTGGTCGAGCGGGGAATCCGCGCCCACCGCCATCACACGATCAGCCTGGGTTTCGCCGACCGTACGGACGCTCCCACCTGGCCCGGACTATCCGCTCCCCGCTCGTGGACGGAGCGGCATCCGCCCGAACTGGTCGTGATCGACTCCCAGGGCAGGCGCGTCGCCACGGTGACCATAGGCCCGCGCTCGGGCTGCTACCTGGTGTCCGTCCGCGACGGTCCCCACCTGCAGGCCTTCAGGCAGGAGCAGCCCCAGAACGCCGTGCACCTGATCATCGCGACCCGGCGGGTGCCGGCCTGTCCCCTGCCGGCCATGGAAGAAGGGGTTTGCTGACGACCAACACCTGCCGCCCCCGGTGTGAGCGACGTCGGCATTCCGCGCTGAAATCGAGATCTCCCCCGCCAGGGGGAGGATGGTCTTCCGCGTTGAGGTTACGCTGTCGCCATGGGCCTCAGGGGCCGGATGGCCGCATCGTACGTGCTGGTGACGGCGGCGGCCGTGGTGGTCGTCGAGGCGGTGATCCTGGGCGTCTACGTGCCGACGCTCATCGGTGCCTCCGATCTGCAGAACCGCCTCCAGACCCGGGCCGGCCGGGATGCGAAGGTACTCAGCCTGACGGTCAGCGACGTCAACGCGGCCAATCCCGGCGCCGTCATGACCGACAAGCTCATCGTGGCTCAGAAGATGGCGCGAGACGACATCTCCCTCAACGGGACAAGAGCGGGCCAGGACCAGGGCGTGCCGATTCCGTACACCATGGGCGAGGCCCTTGATCAGCCGGTCGAGGCTCTGGTCGACATCGACGGCGTGGTCCTCGCCGCCGCGGGGATCTGCGCGGTGGTGTTCACCTGAACCTCCCTTTGGGCGTCCACGACAGGATCGGGGAGGTTCGGGACGCCGTGCCGGCGTATGCAGGCGACGAGTTCCTGGTAGACCGCCAGGGCTGATGACGGGTCGGCACTCGGCGTATCCGGCCGATCTGATGAGGGGCCGGCCCCGCAGGCCACCAGGAGGGGCGCGATCAGGAGGACGCCCACTCCACGGATCTTCATAGCTTTACCTCCGGAGATGTCGAATACCTCAACACTTCCGGTCGAGCCGCTCCGACACATCGCGCCCGGGTGGAGCGACAGATCCCCCATCCGGGGGACAGGTCAGTGGGTGACGGGACGGACGTGCCGTCGGCGCCGCGCCCGCCACTAGACTTGAGCCCGTGGACGACGAGCCCGAGGTAGAGATCGGTGCACCGCTCCCCGCCACCGCCTACACGGTTCTGGGCGTCCTGTCGGTCCTCGACGAGGAGCTGTCCGCCGCCGAGATCAAGGTCCGGTGCGACTACACGCTGCGCTGGTTCTACTGGTCCCCCGCCATCAGCCACATCCGCCGGGAGCTGCGGAGACTGGGGGACCTGGGGCTGGTGACCGAGCGCGAGGTGACGATCGGCAGGGTCAGGCGGAGCACCCTGTACCAGACCACGGAGCGCGGTGAGGAAGTGCTCCGGCAGTGGGTCTCAAGCCCGCCGGTCGACGAGCCGGTGATGCTGAAGAACCCCGCGCTGCTCCGGGTCTACCTCGGCAGGTTCACCGAGCCCTACGAGCTCGTCAAGATCCTCGATGACCGGCTGGAGCAGCTGGAGGAGCAGATCAAGGACCTCGTCTGGGGCAAGAGGCGCAGCCACGAGCTCGGCCTCGACGAGGAGGAGCGTGTCCAGTACGGGACCGCGATCGGCGACTACCTGCTGCGCGCCGCCCACTTCGAGTACGGCAACGTGCGCCAGCTGCGTGATCGCATCGCCGACTACGATCCCGACCATCCGGAGCTGAAGGTCACCCGCCCGAAGGGCCTGCTCCGGCGCCGCCTGCGCCAGCACGACGCGCCACCGGAGGACCTGCCCGACGAGTGACGCGGCGGAGACGCCTGCGGGCATGCCGGAGCCACCGATCTCGCCGAGGCGGTCGGTGGCGGCGGTGCGTTCCCGCGAGCGGCGGACGGTCAGTTCTCCTCCGAGACCACCCCCAGGTACGTCCCGTAGACACCGAGCCGCTCGCCGTCACGCTCGATCTCCCCGAGCAGCCGGCTGCGCGGGGAGACCTCGCCGCCCAGCGGGAGCACGCTGAACCGGACGTGGACGGGCCGGGAGGTCTCGGGGTCGGTGATGTCGACCCAGACCGCGACGCCGCCCTTCACCTCGTCCTGCTCGACCTTCGTCACGCGGTGCCGCGAGGTCAGTTCGAGGAAGGTGTGCTCGCCGGTCAGGTCGAACCGGACGGGCGCGCACAGCTCCCCCTGCCGCGGCGGAATGCAGAGACTGATCGCCATCACTCGGCTCCTTCATCATCTTGATCGCGTAGGAAACGGGTCACCGCGTCGGCGAGGCCGCGGGGGTTGCTGGTCTGGATGGTGTGCCCGGCGTCGGGAATCCGTTCCCAGCGGGCTCCGGGGATGAGCGCGGCGAGTTCCGCCGCCCCTTCGTCGCTGAACACCCGGCTACGCTCGCCGCGCAGCACCAGGGTGGGGCAGGTGATCCGCGCGGCGGCCTGTCGCAGTTCGTCCGGAGAGGCGATCCTGCCCGTCTCCGGTTGGAACTGTGCCGTGTCGTGCTTCCAGGTGAGCAGGCCGTCGTCGGTCCAGGTCAGGTTCTGGGCCACCCCTGAGGTGGCCGCCTCCCGGGTACGCGGCAGCACGCCGGAGAGGAAGGCGTCGGCCTCGTCGAGGTCGGTGAAGAACGGGCGCCGGGAGATCAGCTCGTTGACGGACCGGCCCGCGGCGGCGTCGATGTCGGGGCCGACGTCGACCACGACCAGCCCGGCCAGCATCGCCGGGCGCCGGGCGGCCCAGATCAGGGCCGCCATGCCGCCCATCGAGTGCCCGATCAGGACGACCCGCCGGGCGCCGAAGCTCGCGGTCACCGTGTCGAGGTCCGCGGCGATGGCGTCGGTGCCGTAACCGCCGGGCCCCGCCCAGTCGCTCTCCCCGTGCCCGCGCAGGTCGAGTGCGACACAGCGCCCGAGTCGCCGAAGCAGCGGTCCGACACTGTCGAAGGAGTGCGCGTGCAACCCGCCGCCGTGCAGGAAGAGCAGCAGCGGCTCGGTGGCCGGCCCTGGCCACTCCAGGTAGTGCAGCCGCACCCCGTCGTCGGCCCGCACCAGACCCTCGGCGGGGAGCACCACGTCGGCGGGGGCGACTCCGGCGGCCGAGGTGAGCGCGGTGAGCCGCTCGAACTCGCTCGCGAAGGAGTGCATCCGCAACGTGCGTACCGAGGGCCGCCTCACAGGCCCGCCGGCCGGGTACCGATCACCTTCTCCTCGGCCAGGACCCGGATCTCGTCGGAGTCCATCCCGAGGATGCCGGTGAGGATCTCCTCGTTGTGCTGGCCCAGCAGGGGCGCCGGAGTGTGGAACCACGGCTCGCCGACACTGGCGAGGCGGAACGGCAGCCCGGCGGTCAGGAACTCTCCGGCGGTCGGATGTGTCACCGGCTCCCAGAACCCGCGGGCGGTGAGTTGCGCGTCGGTCAGCAGGTCGGCGGCGGGGCTCACCCGCGCGGCGGCGACACCGGCCGCCCGGAGCCGGTCCACCGCGTCGCCCACGTCGACGCGCGCGCTCCACGAGCCGATCGCCTCGTCCAGTTCGTCGGCCGACGCCCGCCGGCCCGGCTCGTGGGCGAGGTCGGCGCGGCCGGCCAGATCGTCCCGGCCCAGAAGCCGCGCGAGCGCGGGCCAGGCGTCGTCGTCGAGCAGGGCCAGGGCCACCCACTCATCGTCCCCGGCGCAGCGGTAGACCCCCTGCGGGCCGGCGCCCGGACCGCGGTTGCCGTCGCGCCGCAGCTCCCGGCCGTTGACGCTCGCCTCCAGGAGTGCCTCGGCCGCGACGTTGAGCGCGGCCTCGACCATCGTCGACTCGACCTGCATGCCTGCCCCCGTGGCATCGCGGACCTCGAAGGCGGCGATCGAGGCGAACGCGGCGTGCAGCCCGGCGAGGGGGTCGCACACGCCGCGGGGGATCAGTGGCGGACCATCGGCCGCACCGGTCATCCATGCCATGCCGCCGGCCTGCTCCATCGTCTGGGCGAAGCCCACCCGGTCGCGCCACGGTCCGTCGAGGCCGAACGCCGGCATCCGGATCATCGTGACGCGCGGGCTGGCCGCCCTGATCGCGTCCCACTCCAGGCCGAGATTGCTCATCACCCGGGGGGAGAAGTTCTCGATGACCATGTCGGCGGTGGCGATCAGGCGCAGCGCCACCTCGCGGGCCCGGGGCAGGCTCAGCTCCAGGGTGAGGTCGAGCTTGTCGCTGTTGTTGCAGAGGAAGAACAGGCCCCACTCCCACCACTGGTCGACGGTCGGGGGCCGGCCGCCGGAGAAACGCATCCCGTCGGGGCGGCGCAGCCCCTCCACCTTGATGACCTCGGCGCCCAGCGCGGCGAGGGTCTGGGTGGCCGAAGGACCGGCCCAGAAGGCGGTGAAGTCCACGATCCGCAGCCCCGCGAGCGGACGGGCCGCCGGGTCGGCCGCGCCCTCGGCCGCCGGGACCCGGTCTCGTACCGGCCAGCTCACCAGGCCGTCGTGCGTACCGAGGTCCGGCACCTCGCCGGGGTCGACGGTGCCGAACGCCTCGCTGCGGTAGGGAACCCGTGGCTGCGGGTGGCCGCTCGCGTTCTTGACGAAGACACCGCGCTCGCGGAAGTGGTCGATCTCGGTGACCGTGGTCGGGGTGCCGATGGGCGCGACGGGGATGCGCAGCGCGGCGGCGAACTCCACGATCTCGGCCGTGGTACGGGTGGCCGCCCAGTTCTCCACCATCTCGGCGAACTCCTCCCGCCGCCGCAGGCGGCCGGCGAAGGAGGCCAGGTCGGCGTCCTCGACCAGGTCGGGACGGTCGATCAGCACCAGGAAGTCGGCGAACTGCTGGGCGGTGATGGTGCAGAACCCGACCAGGCCGTCGGCGGTGGGGACGATCGAGGGCAGTTCGAGGTTCCTCGGCGGCAGGCCCTGCCCCCCGTCGGGGAGGCCGGCCGCGACCGCGGACAGGCCGCCCATCGTGATGACCATGGCTTCGAACGTCGACACGTCGACGACATCACCTTGCCCGGTACGCCTGCTTCGGCGCAGCGCGGCGGCGGCGGCGACGGCGCCGTAGGAGCCGGCCACCCACTCGCCGATCCGCCCTCCGGCCTGCAGCGGCATCTCGCCGGGCCAGCCGCGGCCGCCGATGGACCCGCACATCGCCTGCAGTACGAACTCGTTGACCGGCAGGTCGGTCTCGGTGTAGGGCCCGTCGAGGCCGAAGGGGGTGATCGAGACGACCACCGTCGCGGAGCCGGGTGGCAGCAGCCGGCGTACGGCGTCGACGTCCCAGCCCGCCGATCCGTCGGTGACGACGAGATCGACGTCGGAGAACAGTTCCGCGGTGCCGGACACCACGGACTTCTTGCCCGCGTTGAGATAGCCGAACAGCGCGCCGCTCCGGTCGGTGGCGGGCTGGAAGCCCGACGCGCTCCACCGGCGCATCGGATCACCTTCCGGTGGCTCGATCTTGACCACTTCGGCGCCGGCGTCGGCGAACATCTTGCCGCAGTAGGAGGCGGCGATGCCCGCCGAGATCTCCAGGACTCTGAGTCCGGCGTAGGGGGTGCGCTGCGTCATCTCTACCTCGCGTGGTGATGTGGGGGGATACGGCGCCCGCCCGAGGGGGGACGGGCGGGCGGCCGATCACCGGGGTCAGGCGTCCTGGCGGGTGCGGGCCTGGCCGAACCGGGTCATCCGGGCCCAGGCGTCGCGGTCGCGCTGGCTGGCCTCGCGGCCGACATGGGTGACCACGTCGACGTCGGTGGCCAGCGACCGGAGGTATCCGGCGGTCGCCTGCTCCCTGGGGATGTGCTTGAAGGGGTCGAAGGAGTAGGCCTTCATCGCGTTCTCATGGGTGATCTTGTTGATCACCGAGTCGGGCAGGTGGCCCATCGTCTCGATGACGTCCTCGGGCGCGAAGGGCCAGTTGCTGTCCGAGTGCGGGTAGTCCGACTCCCAGAACACGTGGTTCTCGTTGAAGTGGTCGATCAGCTGGGGGCCGACCTTGTCGGTGATGAAGCAGGTGTAGAGGTGCTTCTTGAACACGTCGGTCGGTCCGGTGTAGCCCTCGGGGAAGGTGGCGTTGGTCCAGCCGGAGTGGCGGTTGAGCACGTGCTCGGAGCGCCAGAGGAAGTAGGGGATCCAGCCGATGTCACCCTCGGTGAGGGAGAACTTCAGGTTGGGGAACTTGCCCCAGAACTCTGCCCAGATCAGCTCAAGCAGGGTGTACGTGCTCATCATCGAGGAGATGGACATCGCCACGCTCGGCGGCGCGTCGGAGGAGATCATCGGCATCCGCGAGGACGAACCTACGTGGCAGCAGAGCACCGTGTTGTTGTCCGAGGCCGCCTTGAACAGCGGGTACCAGTAGTCGGTGTGGATGCTGGGCATGTTCAGCGCCTCGGGGTTCTCCGAGAACGTGACGGCGTGGCAGCCCTTGTCGGCCAGCCGCCTGATCTCCTTGGCGGCCTCCTCCACGTCGAACAGCGGCAGGATGCCGCACGGGATGAACCGGCCGGGGTGGGCGCCGCACCACTCGTCGACGTGCCAGTCGTTGTACGCCTTGATCATGATCAGGTTGAGGTCGCGGTCCGGCCCCTGGTTGAGCACCTGCCCGGAGAACCCGGTCCAGTTCGGGAAGTTCAGGCCCGCGAGCTGGCCGCCCGCGTTCATGTCCCGGACCCGCTCGTCGACGTTGAAGCAGCCGGGCCGCATCTCGTCGTAGCTGCTGGCGTCGATGTTGTACATCTCGCGCGGCTTGCCGGCCACCGCGTTGAGGCCCATGTTCCGGCCGCGCAGGTCGCCGTAGTACCACTGCTGGACCCCGTCGTCCTCAAGAATCACCCGAGGGGCCTGGTCCTTGTACCTCTCGGGGACATGGGCGTGGAACATGTCCGCGGGTTCGGCGATGTGGTCGTCGACACTGATCAGGATCAGATCGTCCTTGTTCATTTCAACCTCCGTTGGTCGGTCCTGCCGGGCAGGACGGATGGGGGGTGCGGCCCAGACCCCTGTTTCGGATACGAGCCGGAGCCGATCGGGGAACGCGAGCGGGGCTCAGGCCCGCTCCCGTACCGGCCGCCAGGTCGCGAGGAGCAGGACGGCCGAGCCACCCACGCCGACGAGCAGGGCGACCGCCAGCCGGATCCACCCGTCGGCGAGGGCGTCGATTCCCAGCGCCGCGTCGAGCGAGGCTCCGCCCGGACCGGCGAGGGCGACCGCGAGGCAGGTCACCGCGAGCAGCAGTACGTACTCGTAGCCGTCCTTGAACACGAAGAAGCCGTTGCGGGCGTGGGCGGTGAGTCCGGCGACGACCGAGACACCGACCAGCGCGCCCGCCGCCACGGGTGTCAGCAGTCCCAGCGCGAGTGCCGTGCCCGCCGCCACCTCCACCACGACCGACATGACGGCCTGCAGCCTGGGATGGCGCATGCCCAGGCCCGCGAACCAGCGGGCCGTTCCGGCGAGCTTTCCGCCGCCGAAGGCGTGGTTGAGACCGTGCACGATGAAGATCACTCCGACCGCGGCACGGACGAGGAGGACGGCGCCGTCCGTCGGCCCCATCAGTCGCTGGCCGGGAGCGGCTTGGCCTCTTTGAGGACGAGGTCGGTCTCGCCGTCCGACAGCGAGCCCTCGCCGCCCACGGTCACGAGCACCTCGACGGCGTCGTCGTCGGGGTGGGTGTAGCGCTTGCCGAGCAGTGACCCGCGCATCCGCTCCGCGGCGGGTGTCACCTCCGCCGAGCCGGACGCGTCACGTCCGAGCATCGGAGCGCCGCCGCAGCAGAGCGACAGCGGGCGCGTCCCCGGCCGGACGACGATGACCTCGGTGGTGCACACCTGACTCTTCAGGCGCAGCCCGGCGCGGAGGCCGACGGCCTCGGTACTCATGATCGACTCCTTCGTTGAACGGGTACCCGCGCGGCTCTTCGCAGGTTCGGGGACCGATACGCGGCACACGTCCGCGACATCGGCCCTCGTTGGATGGGCACTCGCTCAGCTCTCCGCGGGCGGGCCGAGCTGGGCGACGAGATGGCGGCGGATGATCTTTCCGGTCGGTGTGTAGGGAAGTTCGGCGCGGAAGACGACCTCGTCGGGTGTCCGGGAGCCGCGCAGCAGGCCGCGGACGTGCGCGCGCAGCTCCGCGACATCGGCCTGTGCGTTCTCGCGCCGGACGACGACCGCGACGAGTCGCTGGCCCCACTCGTCGTCGGGCACCCCGACGACCGCGACCTCCGCCACCGCGGGGTGGGTCAGCAGCGCGTCCTCCACCTCCGCGGGCGCGATGTTCTCCCCGCCGCGGATGATGGTGTCGTCGTTGCGGCCGCCCAGGAACAGGTAGCCGTCCTCGTCGAGACGGGCGAGGTCACGGGTGGGGAACCAGCCGTCGGCGTCCAGCACCGAGCCCGTTCCCCGGTACTCCCCGGACACCTGCTCGCCGCGGACCCACAGCTCGCCGGTCAGTCCCGGGCCGAGGACCGATCCGTCGTCCGCCCGGATCTGTGCCTCGATGCCGGGCACGACCTGACCGGCCGAACCGAGCCGGGCCCGCAGGAGCGGATCGTCGGACTCGACCGCCTTGCGGTGATCCTCGGGCCCGAGTACGGCGATGGTGGAGCTGGTCTCGGTCAGGCCGTAGGCGTTGGCGAATCCGGTCTCCGGAAAGGCGCGCAGGGCCTGTTCGAGCACCGGCAGCGGCATGCGCGCGCCACCGTAGGCGAGCGAGGCGAGCGCCGGGCAGTCCGCGTCCGCTCCGCCGAGATGCTCGACGACGCGCGCCAGCATGGTGGGCACGACCATCGCGCCGGTCACCTCCTCCGAGCGCACGAGCTCCAGCCAGCAGGCGGGGTCGAAGTCCGGCAGGTAGACCATCCTGCGGCCCGCGTACACGTTGGTCAGGGCTGAGCCGATCCCGGCCACGTGGTACGGCGGGACACTGACCAGGGCGCAGTCGCGCTCGTCCGCCGTGGCGAACTCCACCGTGCCCAGGACGTAGGAGAGCAGGTGGGAGTGGCGCAGCACGACACACTTGGGATCGGCGGTGGTACCGCTGGTGAACAGCAGGACCGCGGCGGAGCCGGGATCGGCCTCGGGGCCGGGCACCGGCTCGGTCGCTCTGGCGGCTGACAGCCACTCCTCGGCCGCGATGACGCGATGACCGGTGCTCCTGGCGATCTCGACGTACCTGGAGTCCGCGATGACCACCGGTGCGTCCAGCCGATCGAGCAGGCCGCGCAGCACATCGCGAGGCAGCCGATAGTTCAGCGGGGCCAGCGGGAGTCCGGCGGCGGCGCCGGCGAACAGCAGGGTGGGCAGCAGCGGTGAGTTCTGGCCGATGAACGCGACCGAACCCGCGGTGCCCTCCCGAAGCAGGGTGGCCCCGGCGTTCGCGTCCCGCTCAAGGCCGGCGAAGGTGATGCCGTCCGCTCTGCGCCCGAGGGCGACGCGGTCCGCGAACGCGGCCGCCGCCATGGAGAGAAGCATGGAGATGCTCACAGGGCCTCCGTGGTCCGTGGCGAATTGCGACCAGTAGAACTCGGACCTTTAGTCCTGTCAACCCTCAAGATTGGAACCGTTTGTCGGGAAGGAGTTAGGGGTGCCTAACTTGATCTTCTTTGCAATATGCCCGGTTCTGTCGGGTTTTTTGGGTGGAGGTATCGGACTATCAGTGCAACATCACTTGGAGTTCGCACAGTCGCACCTCTTGACGTAGTGAGGAGCACTGAATCTAATAGGTCCATAGTTCTGTGATGGGAATCACTTCCTGGGGTGGTTGTACATGCATGTGAGACAACGAGTCGGAACCCTGGCGCGGAGGATGAGCCGGTGACCGCCGGCCGCGCGGCGATCGCCGGGGTGTTCAACACCCCGCAGGCGCGACGCCTGGAGAACTGGACGACCCGGAAGCTGATCGCGTCGGCCGCCCTGGGCGCCCTGCGCGACGCCGGGCTCACGCTCGCCGACGTCGACGGGGTGATCACGGAGGGAGATTCCTCCGCGCTCATCTACGACCTGCGACTCGGACCCGCCTGGCAGGGACGGGGATTCGGCCTCGACGCCGTCGTCGAGGCGGCCAACGCGATCGAGGGAGGTCAGGCCGACGTCGTCCTCATCGTCGCGGCCGCGGCCGGGGTGTACGTCGACCGGGACGCGACCGCGCCGTGGACCCGGCCGGAGAACGAGTTCGTGGCGCCCTGGGGCCTCTTCACCGCCGCGGAGTTCGCCCTGATCGCCCGGCGGCACATGACGACCTACGGGACGACCCCCGAGCAACTGGCCATGGTCGCCGCGACCATCCGCAACAACGGTCACCACAATCCCGAGGCGGTGTACTCCGGGCGCGGCCCGTTCAAGCCCGAGGACATCCTCGCCTCCCGGATGATCGCCGACCCGTTCCACCTGCTGGACTGCTCGATGACCTCCGAGGGCGGGTGCGCGCTGGTCCTGGTCGCCGCCGACCGGCTGGCCGACCTCCCTGCCAAGCCCGTCCACGTGCTGGGCGGCGGCGCGGACTACTACGGTCCCGCCTACCAGTTCCCGCCCAGCTGGGACCTGGCCGGCCGTCGCGGCGGCCCGGTCAACGGCCGGATCGGCGGGCGGGCGGCGGACCGGGCGTTCCGGCACGCCGGCCTGGAACGTTCCGACGTCGACGTCCTCGAACTGTACGACCCGTTCTCATTCGAGATCATCCGCCAGCTGGAGGCGTTCGGCTTCTGCGCGCCGGGCGAGGGCGGCCCGTTCGTCGAGGACGGGCACATCGCCATCACCGGCAGCCACCCGGTCACCACGGACGGAGGAACGATGTCGTTCAGCCACGCGGGCGGGTCACCGCAGATGTTCCAGCGCGTCATCCGCGGCGTCCAGCAGCTCCGCGGCGAGGCGGGACCGCTGCAGGTACCCGGAGCCGAGGTGGCACTGTGCAGCGGCGCCGGAGCCGGAGCCCTGTTCAACTCGGTCGTTCTGCTCGGCACGGAGGCGTCGTCATGAGCACACCCCTGGCTCCCCAGCACGGTGAGTTGCCGCATGCCGAGCCCACCGAGCTGAGCGCCCCGTTCTGGAACCGCTGCGCGGAGGGAACACTGACCTTCCAGCGCTGCGCGGCCTGCCGGTCGATCAACTTCCCGCCGGTCGAGGTCTGCCGCGAGTGCCTGGGAACCGACCTCGGCTGGGAGGAGAGCTCGGGCCGCGGCACCCTCTACAGCTGGACGGTCGTGCACCGGCCGGTCACCGCCGCCTTCACCCCGCCCTACGCGCCCGCCATCGTCGACCTGGACGAGGGCTACCAGATGGTCACGGACCTGATCGGAATCGCACCCGAGGAGATCACCGCCGGGATGCCGGTCGAGGTCGACTTCCACGAGGTGAGCCCCGGACTGCACCTGCCCTACTTCCGGCCGCGCCCGAGCCGGCCCCTGCCCCGCGAGCCTCGCGAGACGGAAGAGGAAACCTGACCGGCTTCGTCTCCGCACTCCCCACCCCCCGCCGCAGTGCTCCCGGATGCGAGGAGAAACAAGAATGTCATCACCCTCCGGTACGTCAGCCGCCAACCTGCCACCTCGGTCGATTCCGGTCGTCATCACGGTGCTGCTCATCGCCGAGATCGTCAGCGCCTTCGAGACGACCATGGTCTACAACGCCCTGCCCCGGTTCATCACGGCGTTCCAGAGCAACGCCGCGGACGTCAGCTGGAGCGTGACGGCGTTCCTCCTCGTCGCGGCCGCGTCCGCCGCGCTGTGCGGCCGTCTCGGTGACGTCTACGGGCGGCGGAAACTCCTGATCATCGTGCTGCTGCTCTCGGCGGTGGGTTCGCTGATCAGCCTCTCCACCGGCACGCTGACCGGCGTGATCGTCGGCCGGGCGATCCAGGGAGCCGCCGGGGCGATCCTGCCGCTCTGCTTCGGCCTCGCCCGCGAGATGCTGCCGGCCAAACGGGTACCGGTCGCGGTCGCGGTCATCGCGGGTGCGGCGCTCATCGCCGGAGCGTCGGGCAACCTCGTCTCCGGCCTGCTGCTCGACCTGGCGGACTGGCACCTCATCTTCGTCTTCGCCGCCGCCCTGGCGCTCATCGCCGCCGCGGCCTGTCTGGTCCTGCGACCCTCGACCGTCGTCGCACGAGTACAGAAGATCGACTATGTGGGTGGTGTCCTCTTCGCCCCCGCCATCGCGCTGGTGCTGTTCGGAGTCACCCAGTCCCGTAGCTGGAGCTGGGGAGACGCCAGGACGCTTGGTTTCATCCTGGTCGGGCTGGCGATACTCGCGGTCTGGGCGTGGTGGGAGCTCAGGGTCGACGATCCCATGATCAATATCCGGCTGTTCTTCCAGCACAAGCTCGCCCTGACGATGCTCGCCACCGCGGTCCTCGCGCTCGGTCCGCTCGGTATCAGCGGATTCCTCTTCCCCCTGATGATGCAGACGCCGGAGGCGGCACCGGTGGGTCTCGGGCTGAGCCCGAGCGTCGCGGGGATGTTGGCCTTCTCCACCTCCATCATCGGCTTCGTGCTCACCCCGGTCAGCGGGCGCGTCTCGGCGGCCGCGGGGGCCCGGCTCTCACTGATGATCGGCGCGGCCGTCGGTGTGGCGGGCGTCGTGATGCTCGCGGTGCTGCACAAGAGCGTCGTCGGCCTGGTCGCGAGCACCCTCGTCCTCGGCATCTCGACGGCGTTCGTCTACACCGCGCTGCCCAACCTGGTGGTCGAGGCGGTCCCTGCCGAGAACACCAGCGAGGCGACCGGCGTCAACGTCGTCACCCGCACCGCCTTCCAGGGCGTCGCCACCTCGGTCGGGGCCGTGCTGCTCGCCTCCGCCACCGTGCCGGGGACCACGTTCGGAACCGAGGCGGCCTACTTCAAGGTGTTCGCCCTGATGGGGGTCTGCTGCCTGATCACGTTCGTGATCGGCATGGTCATCAAGCCCGGACGGGAAACGGCACGATCCGCGACGCCCGGGGTCGCGACCCCCGTGGCGGCGCAGGCCGACTGACGGCCGGCACCGGTTCAGGGCCCCGGGACGACGACGTCCCGGGGCCCCGCCCCCTGGCCCCCACCTCGGGGCGGTCGCGCGGGGTCTTTCGGCGGTACGGCCCCCGGTGCGCCGGAATTGTCACTCCCCGGTGCCAGACTCGCTCGGCATGAGTGACGATGTGCGGCTGAGGGATGTCGAAGAGGCCGATCTGGAGCTGTTCTTCGAGCACGAGCACGATCCCGAGACGGTCCGGCGGTCGAAGTTCGTCCCCCGGGAGCGGGAACGCTTCATGACCCACTGGACCACCAGGGTCCTGGGAGACCCCACGAACCTGGTGCGGACGGTCACCGTGGACGGCGAGGTGGCCGGCAATGTCGTGTCCTGGTGGGAGGGGGACATGCGCTTCATCGGATACGTGTTCGGCCGGCGGTACTGGGGCCGGGGCATCGGCACCCGGGCGCTGACACTCCACCTGCGACAGGAGCGGACCCGCCCGCTCTACGCCGACCCCTTCGGCGGGAACACCGGTTCGGTACGACTACTGGAGAAATGCGGCTTCCGGCGCGTCGAGACGGTCCGGTACGGCGAACACGAGCACATCATGCTGGTGCTGGACGATGCCCCCTCACCCATCTGATTCCGGGCGCGTCAGCGTACGCGGTGTATGAGCGTCAGGTCCTGTTCGAAAAGCACGAGGCCCGCTCACCCCTGTCGCGCTGTGCGAGTGTCTGTCGCGTAACTGTGGCCTCCTGGGTGAAGTGGCGGAGTCAGTGGTCGTCACCACCAGTTGGCATGGCGCCGCGCCCGCCCTCTGGGCGGACGCGGCGGGAACGGGAGCCGGCTAAGTGATGGAGGAGCGGATGGTGCCGGTCCAGAGGTTGGTGGCCTTCTGGTAGACCATGAGCAACTCACGGTCGAAGTACGGTGAGACGCCGGTGTCGTACCGGTTGTCGCCATCGGTGTCGGAAACGCTGACCGTGATGCCGTTGAGATAGCCGGTGCGGGTGTCGTTCGTGTACTGGGTCAGCCACGAGGACCCGAGAGAGCCTTCACCGGTGAACGGGGAGTCCACCCCGATGGGCCGGTCCGCGGGGAGGCCCGTGACCTTCATCGCGAACGTCGATCCGGTCGACCGTTCGAGGCTCTCGCCTGGGTAGGGCCGGCTGCCGTCGGGGTTGGGGCCGGCGGGGTAGCCGAAGACGTCGACCGTGGGCGCGAGCGGCTGGTTGAACGCGACCCCCTGGCCGCCGACGCTCTCGGCCAGCTTCCCGGTATCGGTCAGCACGTCCGGAGAAGAGAGGACGACGCCGTTGTACACGTTGACGAAGGCGAGGTCGCGGTCGTAGTCCCGGATGTCGTCGAAGTCATGGTGAACGAGGCCCTGCTTTCCGACGTACAGGCCGAAAGGGGTCGTGCCCTCGGAGTAGCCGGGGACGAAGACCCACTTGGCGAGCGCGCCGGCCG